>JAUXAV010000148.1 GCA_030619735.1 Candidatus Aenigmatarchaeota archaeon
GTCTGGGTCAACATCGGCGGCGCAGAGAAGCTCGGCACATTCATCATCACCTATCCTGCAAATCTCTGGATCGATCCTACCGACCACCAGTTTCTTCGCGTCATGCAAGACTTTCACATGTGGACCAGCCCAGACTCCGGCGCCACCTGGGAGGACTGGGGCCTCACCCAGATTCAATGCCGCAGGCACACCGCTCTCTGGGAGAACCCCACCCGGCTCTACCTGGCCCGCGACACTTCCGGCTCCTTCCCGCCCGCAGGCCCGCTCAATCACGTCATCTTCGTCTCCGACACCCACGGCATCTACATGGAAGGAAAGGCCGGTGCCCACCCTTACTTCGAGGACGGCGGTGGCGACTCGATACCCTACAACTGCGGAGGGGTCTGCCTCGAGGGAATGCAGCTCTTCAAACCCTACTGACCTGCCCTATTGCAATCACCCTGTCCTGCCGATACCTACCATGAAAGGAACGCTCCCATGAAACCCAAACCCCTCTTCCGCCGCATCTGGAACTGGCCCCCGCCCCAAAACTGGACCGAGGTCTTTGCCATCATCGTCGCTCTCCTCATCGGCTTCCTGGCCGCCGCCTTCACATTCGCCTGGCTCACAGGAAGGCTGGCATGAAACCCGATCGCAAACGGTACGCCAGTCTCGCCGTCTTTCGTGAACCCGGCACCACCCTGATCATCCAGGCCCCGCTCCCACACTTTGCCGACACGCTTCCAATCCTTCTCAGCATTCCGGGCCAGGGGACCACGAGGGAGCGCGTGGCTCCCTTGGCCCCCTCGGGGAGGCCGCCCAATGACAAGTGACAGCTTGCCCGCCATGCTCGACGCCGTTCTCGATCCACTGAACGCCATCCAGGAAACGGTCCAAGCCGCCCTTCTCCTGGCTACGCGCAACAAGCTCCCGCGCCCATTCCTTCACACCATCGCGGCCGCCATCCACGATCTCGAACACACCTGGGAGACTCTCAACGAGATCGCCACCACGCTTGACCCCGATCGGGGCAAGCCCAAAGACTAGGAGGACGCTCCCATGGACAGCATCCTGCACACTCTCAAACTCGCCGAATGCCACCTTGAGCACCACCAGACCCTACTCGACCGCGCCCTACAACTCGCCATCGCACGCCAATGGGGTCCCGACTGGACCGCTGGCATCCAGGCAGCCACCGCAAAGAACCAGGAAGCACAACGACACCTACACAACCTATGCACCTGCCTGCGAACCAGCCCGCTCCTCGCGCTCTGAAAGGAGCACGCTCCCATGAAAGCAGATCTGTACGTCCAGGGCCACTTCTGGGCCTCGATCGACATCCCCGGCGACAGCCTTCTGGCCCTGCTTGCCAAGGGCATGATCACCGAGGCCAACGAAAAAGCCGCCCAACTTGCCCGTGAGCTCACGGATCTCGACCAGATCCAATGCACCGTCACCCTCTGCATTCGCCACGACCCTGATCAGGTGGCGCCATGACCAGAGAGCACCACCTGCTCTCTGGCACCTGACGACAACAGCGAGGGGGCGCCCCCTGGCCCCCCTCGCCTACACAGGAAACAATCGGGCACGACAGCCCGCAACAAAGTCCCCAGGGGAAACCCCACCGCGCTCCCGGCGATCCTGGACGCAGCGGCCACAATGGACGTGAAGCCGGTCCGTGGCCCATCACCACCCGACAGTCAGGAGAATGGGAGAGGGTACCCACCCTCTAGCCAGGGCTTCCCGAACGCGAAACCAACCCACAACACAGTATTCTACTGTAGTTTGCCCTATATTACACAGAAATCCCCCCGTCGCCGTCCCTCTACCGCGCACCACCGCGAATGCGCGCACTTACAAGTCAAAATCCCCCTAGAGTCTTTTCGTTGACATAACGCGAAAATCGAACCAGTTATCCACAGTTTACCACTACTTATTCACTGTTTACGTCAGTCTATCCATACATCAGCCCCAGACGAACACATGTTCTATGCTCCTCCACAGAGGTTGGGGCCGGGCGGCCCCCCTCTGGGGTGCCGCAGCACCTCGTCTTCCATTGCAGCAAACCTTGACGCTCTCCACTCTTTCACAGGGGATCTCCAGAGCCACGGGTTTCGCCCCCCGCGTACGGGGGGCCGATTCCGCAAGGCGAGCGTTCGGAAAGAAGGGCGGGGGGAGGGGGGGGCGGGAAACCCAGAAGGAGCGAGGGCGCTCGATCGGAGCGGGGCGGGCGCTCGGCGCGAGCTCGGCCAGGGCGGGCGGTCGGCGGGCTCCAGGATGCCGGCAGCTCGGGCCCAGCCAGGCGGTCGGCGGGCTCCAGGAGGACGGCGTGGACGTCATGGTGAGGAAGCTAGGCAGTCCAGGGCGGGCGGTCCGGCCGGAGATCTCCAGGGCGGAGCACGTCCAGGGCGGCTCCATTCACGCGGCGCAGCGGGTCGCGCGCGGTTTCGGATCCGAAAGTGGCAGGAAATCGAGCGTCAAAGGCATCCCAGGCAAGGGTCTTGACCTGTTTTGGTGCACAGAAACGCCCTGCCGACACCTCCACGGCCAGCGATCGCTCCCAAACGTGGCCACGGCCACCTGGCGCCACCCTTGGCCCAGAGATCTCCCGCTCCTGGCGCGGCCAGGTACGCGGCCCCTACCCAGCCCCTGTAGCACGCACTTGGTGGCGGGAGGGGCGGTAGCGGGGCCATCGATGGGACGGGGCCTCGAAACCGGTCGCGGAAACGGCAAAGTCCGCGCGAAACCTCGGCGCGACCCTGTCAGGAGGCCATCGAGGGCCTCGCCGAAAGCCGCTGCGACCCCTCTGCGAGGGCATCGATGACCGTCCAGGAAGCCGTCGCCGCGAGGCCGCAAACCAGCCAAGAGCGGGTCAAAAACGACCCGGAAACGGAGTGGAGAGAGGGCAGAGAGAGCCAGGAAGCGGCCCAA
>JAUXAV010000226.1 GCA_030619735.1 Candidatus Aenigmatarchaeota archaeon
TTCTCCACCTTCGAGGGTTGCGTTTACACTGCAAGGTTTAGATGTGGTATATGTCCCATCCTCAGAAGAATCAGGAACACTTCCTAACTTATACCATGCCCCGGCAATTCCACTTGCATCCGGCGGATTCGTCCAGTTGATTACGAACACAGAATCGTTGGTCCACGGTGAGGGGCTCGAACCATCTGCAGTGAGGTTATCAGGAGGGCCGGGAGGGGTTGTATCAACCATATTGTGTAGTATTGCGACTTGCCCAGAATTGTAATCTGCAACTGCGATGTCTATCGCCCCATCGTTATCAAAATCTGCACAACTCAGTGAGATCGGTCCACCCCCTGCCCAGTAATTCACAGGCGGTGGAAAAGTGCCATCACCAACACCCAAAAGAATGGATACATCATCTGAAACTCGATTTGTGGTTGCAATGTCCATATTACCATCTGCATTAAAGTCCGATGCGAATACGGCATAAGCGCCGTCCCCTGCCGCATAATCGGTTGAAGGTAAGAAGATTCCATCACCAACCCCGAAAAGGATGGAAACAGTATTGTCTCCCGAATTTGCTGTTGCCAAATCAGGAATGGTATCGAGATTGAAGTCGGCTGCATATACCGACATTGAAGACCGTCCCACATCATTATTAACAGGTGGATCGAACTCTCCATTACCTCTATTCAAAAGAACCGATACATATCCCTTTGAAATTAAATAATTCGTCACGGCAAGGTCAATATCGCCATCATTATTGAAATCACTGCCATAGACCGAACGTCCATTAGAACTCAGCTCATTCTCTACATACCAAGAGATACCTCCTTCTCCATCGCCGAAGAGTACAGACACATAGTATTGGCCAGTACTGGAATTGGTCACTGCGATGTCCAGGTTGCCATCCTCATTGAAGTCGTTCGTATATATGGAATTGGGACTGCGAATCAGTAAAAAACTGCTTCCCGGACTAAAATGACCGTTCTCATCACCGAGGAATATCTGGATTTCTCCGTTGTTCACTTCATCCTTATCGTAGATGGCGAGTGCAAGGTCAATAATGATATCACTATTAAAGTCACCTGCACATATTGAGATGGGATTGTTACCCACCGCATAATTTGAACCGAGGGAAAAAGTTCCATCACCATTGTTGAGGAGCACTGTGAAGGTATGCTCTAAGTAATTTACGCAGGCAACATCTATATATCCATCTCTGTTGAAATCGGCTGAGCAGACAGAGCGGGCACCAGCCCCTGATGGATAGAAATCTATTGATAGAAAATTTGAACTGCCAGACGAAGATTGGATTGTGAAGGAGAATATATAAGGTTCTATCGGTATCACAGCTGTATCAGTGATTCCAGAGGTGAGAATTACAGTAACCAGTTCGCCATAAGCAAAATTTGTATCAGGGTCAAAAGTGGCGGTTTTTGTAAGAGAATCGTAAGAAACAGCACCCGGATGCGGACCTGTCTGACTCCCATTTACTAAAAAAGTTGTATCATTTATGGTGCTCGACTCCATATCTGAATCAAATGTTACGGATATATTGATAGACGGAATAATATTTATTGTATTATTTGCAGGGTAAGTAGCCACCACCTCTGGATGCGGAACTCCTTTAGCATATTTCAAATCAGCGTTGGAAGAATTATAATAACTGATATGTGAAATACCGTTTTCGTCCAAATCCAGACTGGTATACTCCCCCACTTCGCCTTCAGAATCCACAAATTCAAACTCCCATTCTGTTCCATTGAAATGTGCATACTTCAATCTTTTATTATCAGCATC
>JAUXAV010000082.1 GCA_030619735.1 Candidatus Aenigmatarchaeota archaeon
GTTGATGGAGAGCTTTCCATTCCCATAAAAGCCCCGGCTTCCCGTCTTGAAAGTCTTTGCTTGCAGCTCAATGACCTGGAGCGTCTGGTTCATATCATCTCTGACTATGGCGTTCATAACTCCTCACCCCCTTATGTCCAGCCATGCTGATAATATAATTCGTCTGAGCTTGCGTTAAATTTGAGCTTGTAGCCTTCCAGGTTCAGGGCCTCCACTGTGTCATACTGAGCATCGAAGTTTTCTATCTTATCCACCGCATAGGCTCGGAGGATCACCTTGCCTTCCCCTTTGATATAGATTCCCCTCACAAATTTATCCAGGGGAGTCTTGAAGTCCTGGGCAAGCTCCTTATGCCTCTTCCCCAGTCCCAAGGAAAACTCTTTCGTCTTAGGGCAGTAGATAAAGCTAATAATCCCCTTTGGCTTTCCCCATCGATATTCACTATCCAAGGGAGCCTTCCCATTCAGGACCCAGTTCCTTTTGACTGTGCTGGCAAACTTTAAGTTCATTTTTGATCCTTTTTGATATTGTTATTTTTAAGAGAAGTTCCATAGAAAGATACAAACTTATTATATACGAAAAAAAGGACTTGTCAACCCCCCTTATAGAAAAATAACTAGAAAAATCTCTGGAAGGTTGATATAATCAATGATACAGGCGGGGAAAAAATAAAATAAATATCAATTCGGAGTTGATCCGAGCGGGATATTAAAGCCAATTAAATAGCAATTTTATTTAGAGTAGTACTCTAAGCCTTATTATATATAAAAACATAAAATAATTTGAATTTCTGATATTGAATTTTTTCTATAATATTTTTTTCTTATTAATTTTTTATATTTATTATAAATAAAGGGAAAGCACATTCAAACAGAGAGGAATAGAGAAGAGGAAGAGAGAGGAAGGAAGGCAAGGAAAGCAGGCAGGGATGTTATAAGGAAGGGAAAAAGCTATCCCCGGTATTTGTCTATGATTTCCTTGACCTTATCTAGCTGATCGAACATAGCCAGGATATGTTTCCTATATTCTGGATCTTCCAGAGCTTCAGCCAGAGTAAGGGTCTGGACAGTAGGCCAACCAGCTCCGGGAGCAGAGCCTTTTCCGGTCCTAGCTCCAGGACCAGGAACTCCGATTAGCCCCTTAGTCGGTTTCTTGCCTCCGCCTTCCCGTATCTGGATTAGTGGGCTGTCCTCATTCCAGAAGTCCCAGCGGATTTCGGGATCTCTCCATCTAGAGGAGACGATTTTACGATTCCTGGCACATAGAGGGCACACCATGTTGGCAAATCTTGCCATCTAATTCTCCTTTCCAAGCCCCGAAGGGCCAAAAGTCAATTTATGAGCCTATCCCGAGAAAAAAATGCTTCCATAGAGGGGGTAAATAGCTAAGTTGAGCACCTACCCTGAACTATATGACCTAGGAGAAATTAAAATCGCTCTATCGCAAGAACTTTATCAAACCAGTTGCGGGATACAGCTATTTTCTCCTAGCCAGCCTAAAAAATAATAACTAGGATCCCAAATATTACCAAGGTAAAACCGAGCCAGCCAAATATGATCCCCAAGGTCTTTAGGTTTGCGTTCTCTTTTTTCACTTTTTGCTCCTATATAGGGCAATTCTCTGC
This sequence comes from Candidatus Aenigmatarchaeota archaeon, assembly GCA_030619735.1. GTDB lineage: Archaea > Aenigmatarchaeota > Aenigmatarchaeia > QMZP01 > JAUXAV01 > JAUXAV01. The sequence continues at coordinate 1,625 of JAUXAV010000082.1, forward strand.
TCCCCTAGGCAACTTTCTTTTTTGCCCTATCTATGGCTCTCAAATGAACGATTTTGAATTAGGTCGCCCCCTTATCCGCCTGAGCTTTCTCGACCTCGAAGTTGTTCAACGTATAAAACCTTGCCTAGAAATTCCGAGGTGCTAATTCCTTGAGAGAAAATGCTCTTTTTTTTCATAGTATAAATGTCTTAGCTAGTTTTTTTTCAGACCCAGATCCCTGCTTTTCCCTGGAATTTCTACCCTGAATTTTTCCCCTCGTAGGCTGCCCTTATTTCTTCAGGGGCCAACTTGGAATATATCTGAGTAGTGCTTAATCTTTTATGGCCTACCTGTCCTTGAACAGCGGTAATTGGCACTTTATCCAAGAGGCTATGGACTACGTGAGTGTGCCTGAGAGTATGAGGACTAGCCTGCACTCCTGCCCGGGCAGAGTATTTTTTAATAAGCTGTTGGATCCTCCTGGTAGTCAAGTCAAAAATCCTGCCCTTTTTCCTCTTTTCCAGCTTCAGGTAGGCTTTTAGGTCATTCAGGACTTCCCAAGGTACAAAGATGGTCCTTCCCGTTCTTGTTTTGGTATTCTCTGGGGGGATCCTGATGAACCTCTCCTCGAAGTCTATGTCCTGGACCTCCAATTTGGTAAACTCGCCGACTCTCATACCGGTTGAATAAAGCAAGGTGATTATTACTTTGTCGCGGTAGTTGTCAATGCTAGCCTTGAGTTTATTCCACTCATCCTTTTTAAGATACTTGATGCTGTCCTTAAAATTTCGCTTTTGTATTTTTGCCACTTTTTCGGCCCCCTTCGATACGATTTTATCGGGATCTCAGGAGGCATTATAGCAAAAAATTTCGTCTTTGTCTATTAATGCGAAATTGATGTCGATATAAAGTAAATATATGATACTTTTTACAAAATAAGAATATCATAGCTCTATCAGTATTTCTGCTTTGCAAAGTTAGACCATTTTCTTTTACAACTTTACTTTATAAATTAAACGATATTTGCTTTATAAGATTTAGATACTCTCCTTTGTAACTTTCCTTTGGAACTTTCCTTTGGAACTTTCCTTTGTAATTTTGCTTTGGAACCTTCCTTTGCAAAGAGTAAAATCCTTCCTTTACAACTTTGCTTTATAAAGCAACAGCCTTTCTTTACAAATTTCCTTTAGTCTTGCTTTGCAAATTATCGTCCTTTCCTTTATACGCTCCTTTCTAAACTTATATATCCCTTACACTGCTGATAGTCAGGTCGTTGACGGCCTTCATCAGAATAATATTCTCTTCAAGTCCGAGGACATCGGCGGGAAAGCTTGGGCCTCTCCACCGTGCTTGCCCTTTGAAGGCGTCGATGATCTTCCTAATCTCCCTTGGCCTCATCAAGGCATAGGGCTCTTCTTTTCTGGCTCTCTGCTCTTGGCTCTCTGGTCCATAGCTTCTTCTAGTCGGCCAGGTACATCTCCATGGCCTCTATCTCCTCAGGGCTAGTGTGGGAGTAGCGGGAGACTCTTTGGGAATGGGCTTTTCTGTTGCCTCCTCGGGTGGCCTCTCTGGAGGGGGCTTCTGGCCTGTCTTGCAACCAGGGTGCATGGCGACGGGGAACTGGTCTAGCAGACTGAGCAGATTAGACCTCTGGCCGGCTCCTACTGCAAGTTCCTCCTCCTTCGTGCAGGCAGTCCTGCTCTGGGGTTGAGGGTCTTGCCTAGAGGCTCTGATGTCGCGGATGGGCCTCCTTCGATCGGTAAGTAACTATGGGGGAGATATAGCATCCGCATTACTGAGCTTTGTCTGACGCATAAGAGACCCAGGCGTCAAATAACCTCATCCTTTCCGCCAGGTGGCTCGTGATTGCCTTTATCCATACCCGCCAGCGTGATTTCTCTACTCTCAAAATCAATCTCTGCCTTTGGCCATACCCCCTTTACGACTTTTTAGTTAATAGAGCTGGGGGCTTTCTACTCAAGTCCTTCTCTGCGCTGATAGGCTGTATGTATTTGGCCATCCTATCTAGGAGAACTTGGAGGAAATAGGCTCCTCTGGTGAGTGTTTGAGACAAGAACGGCATTTGTGTATTTGCTGAACTTTTTTAGGTAGCTTTCAATTTTCCCTCAGAAGAGCAAGTCCCCTCGCTTCTCTCTAAGGTGCGAGCTGAATAAAGTGCTAGATTTCACTTGAGATGAACAGCCTTTTCTGCCTCTATCCATTTCCCTTGACGGGGATTAAATTTCACTTGAGATGTTGACAAAAATTCTTATTCACTTGAGAAGAATTAAATTTTACTGGAGATGAACAGCCTTTTCTAGGAAAAGCCAATTCCCCTTGACGGGGATTAAATTTTACTTGAGATGAGTGGTCTTCTCCGGTTCACTTGAGAGGGATTAAATTTCACTTGAGATGTTGACAAAAATTCTTATTCACTTGAGAGGCATTAAATTTCACTGGAGATGAACAGCCTTTTCTGCCTCTATCCATTTCCCTTGAGTGAGATTAAACTTCACTTGAGATAGGTGGTCTTCTCCGGTTCACTTGAGAGGGATTAAATTTCACTGGAGATGAACAGCCTTTTCTAGCAAAAGCCAATTCCCCTTGAGAGGGATTAAATTTTACTTGAGGAAAAGATAGACTCTCTTGAGAAGGGAGGTCTCCCTCAGGAACCGAATTCATTATGCCTTTCTTCAGGAAAAATAAAAGATTTCTTCAGAAAAAAAGAAGGTTTCTTCAGAAAGATAGATTTCCCTCAGGACCAGTACCTCCTTCAAGTGTGAGGCATCGGTAGAGGAGCTTGGCCACGAGGAGTTGGTTTGGCTACCCGAAGGGGCTGCCCCGGATGTGCTGGCCTGTGGCAGACATCCTTGTCCTGAAGCTTGGGCTATACAAGGCAGGCTTCCCCCTGACCTCTCAGCACTCCAGAGTCTCTAGTGATCCTCACAGGTGGTTGCATCGAGTACCGGAAACTCTATAGTCCTGGAACCGAAGGAGCTCTTGGAAGGCCACCTCTTCCGAAGAAACATCGTCTTCGTATCCTAAAGGAGGCATTTACTCTGAGCAGGAGTCTTGGTTACCTCTGTCAGAAGCCAACACAGCCAACAGGTACAGCAACAACCCAAGAGCTGCATACATATCACTAAAGTTCTTCGAAGCTTAGTGGTTACTTGGTAATATTATGTCCCTATAAATTTTCCCCTTTGTGCACTGTTTTTCCCCGGGGAGATTTACTTGCAAAGTAGGGGAAATTGTTTATAATGTGCTCTCGCGAAAGGCATTTGAGCATTTCCCCCTTCTCAATTTTTCAAAGATGCGATTTCCCCTACTTTTAGGGCTGAAGTCCCCCAGTTTTAAGGCAACTGATTTACTAGGGGAAAAAGGAGATTAATATGCGCATTGACGAGAAAGACAAAAAAATTTTTCGCCTTCTCCTACAAGGGCAAAAAAAAAGGAAGGACCTCCTCAAGGAAATTTCCTCAGAGAAGGTTCTTGAAAGACGCCTTGTAAAGGAGAAGAAATATAGGCTCATC
>JAUXAV010000294.1 GCA_030619735.1 Candidatus Aenigmatarchaeota archaeon
TATCAACTCTCAACCCGATATTAATTTTTTGTTTGGAGTATTTAAATATATTATGTATTGCTTGGTAGTTACATTATAGGCGTAAGCTTTATAAAGCTTTTGTCACTCAATAGTGGGTATAAAGTATTTAAACTTATGCCCCTCTCAGGCCCTTCTGTATCCTGTAGATTTTTTCCAGCCTCTCGATACCATCACAATCCCCGATATTTTTATCAGTCCTGATTCTTAGAAATCTTGGAAATCTCAAAGCATAGCCAGAGGAATAATTGGGGCTTTTCTGTATCTCCTCGTATGAGACCTCTATCACTATACTGGGCTTTATCTTCACCATCCCGGCCTTCTCCTTTGTTATATGGGGCTTCAGCATGCTGCTCAGCTCCTTGAAGGTAATGTCCTCAGGCTTGTTCTTCTTTTCTTTTATGCCTGTTCCCATCATGCCGCACTCCAGAAATTTATCCGAATGAGGGTCCCTGCATGAAAGGATAAAGCTCCCCAGCCATCCCGCCCTCTTCCCCCTGCCCCACTGGGCTCCTGTTATGACCAGGTCCAGGTTCTCCAGGATTGGCTTGACCTTGAGCCAGTAGCCCACCCTCCGGCCGGGCTGGTATTTGGCGTCCAGGTTCTTCACTATAAGGCCTTCCTGGTTGGCTTTCAGGGCCTCATCATAAAAGGCCTTTGCTTTTTTCAGGTCCTTTGTTATCAGGGCCCTGGCAAGCTGGAATTTGCCTGCTGAAGGCTTTATGATTTTTTTCAATTCCTCTATCCTCTTTTCCAGCGGTGTGTCGAACAGCTGTTTCCCGTTCAGGTAGGTTATGTCAAAAAGATTGACCTGCACAGGGATTTCCTTCTGCATCTTCTCAATGTCGTACTTCCTTTTTATCCTCTGGCTCAGGGACTGGAAGGGCATTGGCTTGCCTGTCTTCCTGTTTATACCCAGCATCTCCCCTTCCACTATGCATTCCCTGGCGCTGATGTGTTTCTTGGACAGCTCCACCACCTTCGGGAACTGCCTTGTTACATTCTCCAGCCTCCGGGTGAAGAGCCAGATTTCATTTCCCTTCTTTTCGATTATTAATCTTGCACCGTCGTATTTGAATTCCATTTCCGGTCTTTCAAAGGTCTCCAGGGCGGTCTTCAGGTCAGGGGATTTTTCCGCCAGCAGGACATGGTAGGGCTTGCCTAATTCTAATTTCACGGATTTCAGACCCTTGAGGCCCCTGGCCTTTGCGATTTCCGCGATTTCCGAGTAGTCAGGACGCAGGAACCAGGCCCATTCCACTGCCCTGGATGATTCC
>JAUXAV010000057.1 GCA_030619735.1 Candidatus Aenigmatarchaeota archaeon
TATTATTTCGCCCATTCAGCCCTAATCCTTGCCAGGGCATATATCAGGGCCAGGAAGGGGAATATCTCCAGCCTTCCCAGCAGCATGCCTATCATAAGGAACAGCTTGCCTATAAGGGGCATGGCTGCCTCATTTATTACACTCATCCCTACCGTTCCCTGGGCAGAGCTCGCCTCAAAAAAGGAATCCATGGGCGAATATCCTATGCCTATCAGAACCAGGCTGGAAACGGCCAGGAGGATAAAATACATGCATATGAAGAGCGATATTATTGTCAGCTCCTCATTCCTTACAACCTTCTTATTGAACTTAAAGGGTATGACAGCAGACTGGGGGAAGGATATCTTTTTCTGCAGCCAGGAAAAGCTTTTCCCCAGAATCCCTATCCTTATAAGCTTTATCCCGCCTGCAGTGGAGCCTGCAAACCCTCCAATGAGCATGAGTATTATTATAAAGAACTTAAAGAGATTGGAGTTTATCGCAGTGGTAGTAAATCCGGTGGTTGTCAGGGCAGAGAATACCTGGAAGAATGCATCGCCTGTATTCAAAATCACAATGGAGATAATGATTCCGAATATTGCCGCAATCATCCAGAACATCCCAGCTTCAGGATTGTAGAGATATTTCTTGACCTTCTTTCTCAGAATCCTGTCATGCATAAAAAAGGATGTCCCTCCCAGCACCATCAGAAAGACGATAATAAGGCTTATCCAGGGGTTGTTGAACCCTGCAATGGAATTGGCCCTGGTTGAAAACCCTCCTGTGGAAAGGGATGTGAATGTATGATTAAAGGCGTCAAAAAGGGGCATGCCGGCAATACTCAGAAGAATTATGCCCAGGATGGTATAACCCCCGTATATCTTTGCAACCCTCTTCACAGTATGCTGTATGCCTGCCTCTATCTTCTGTGTCCTGCCCTCAGCCTTGTAAAGGTAATATGAGGAAATCCCCGGGGAGCGCATAAGGAGAAGGAATATGAACAATATCCCTATGCCCCCGACCCACTGGGTAAAGCTCCTCCAGAACACCAGGGCATGCGGCATCAGCTCCGGATTGACAGTGGTAAGTCCGGTTGTGGTAAAACCTGAAACAGACTCGAAAACCGCATTCTCAGGGGTAAGATAAAAAAGGAAGGGTATTGACCCTACAAGCGAGATTATTATAAAAGCCAGGGCTGACAGGACCATTGCAGAGCCGAGATTAAGCTCCCGCTTCTGGAACCTCTTGTCCAGGATTATACCCAGGATAAATGATATTATGGCTGTGAGAAGGAATGGTGTATAAAGGTCCCCCTCATTAAAAATCCATGCAACCATTATGGGTATAAGGGAAAGTATTCCCAGGATTTCCAGGAGCGTTCCCAGGTATGACAGAATGGATTTGAATTCCATATTTAATTATGGATTTGTTATTATAAAACATGTCTGAAGGTAAAACCATGAAGGGATTCATCCATGTACTGGAGATAATAATTGTGGCCCTGGCCCTTTTTCTGGTAATAGCACTCTTTATATACATACCCAGGATAGAGTCTGACTGGATGAAGACAAAACTCATTTTTTATGGCAATGACCTCTTCTTCAGCCTTGACCAGGAGGGCCTGAACTGGCTTGATAAGGCCCAGGTGAACGAGTCCGTAAACAGGCTCTTGCCAAGGAATCTGGAATTTGACCTTAAGGTAAAGAATGCCATAAAGCCCATTATCTCACTGGGATGTGTCTGTTCCCAGGATACGGCTGATATGTTCCAGGAATTCCTGAATGATTTTGAATTCAACGGAGTGAACATAAGCTTCAGGGTGGAATGGATTAATTACTCTGAAATCTCATTCCCTGTAACACTTGATTTGGTATTGCTTTTCAACACTATTATACCTGATAATAAAAGGAAACAGCTGGAGAGATACCTGAAATATGACAGGGGCATAATTGAAATTTCCAGCCTGGACGAGCTCACCCTTGGTTATCCGATATACCAGGATATATTCAACCTGGAATGGGTTGATGAAAGCCTCCCCCTGGTGGATTATGATGCGGAATTCCAGGAAACAGGGATAGGTGATAAAAACTACAAATTCAGCAAATACTTCTATCACGTGCCCCTAAGGGTGGGATTAACTCCAAGGACCCCTCCACAGGGAGTGACCTCCTGCACCGGCAAATATATGTCAGGCCTGTTCAGCTTCAGGGAAAACACCTACACTGTATGGGTTATAGACAACTCAAGCTCCACCTGCGACCTTGGCCTCTATATTGACATAAACGGCAATAATGACCTTGATGAGCCCGGGGAAGGGTATTATAGTGCAGGGGACACAATAGAACTGGATGGCTATAACTTCCTGGCAGGGGAGATAGACTGGAACTATTCGGATATAATATTCCAGGAAAGCCCTGAATACAGGTTCAGATTTTCAAACCTTCCAGAAACCATTCACCCCAAAGACAATGTGAGTGAAAAGATAATACTAAACAGGGGGGATGAAACCTACCCAGACGGAAGAACCGTCCCTGTATCCATCATTAACTACAACATGGTTAATGGCAAGGGAAGGGTGGCATGGCTCTCCAATTCCTCTGTCCAGGAACTAAAATCCAGTACAGAGCAGCTGATAAAGACCCTTATAATCTGGGCAGCCGGGGAAAAATATCAGCTTATAACTGGAATGGAAAAGACGAGCCCGGTAACGCTTTATTTTTACAAGACCCTCAACCAGGACATGTTCCAGCCAATAGGACTCGAGCTGACCATCGGATACAGGTAATATATCTATATTAACTTTTGTGATAATTATAATAATGGAAGGAGAGCAACCCATAAGGGTCAGGACCCCCAGGGAAGGGGAGGTATTGGGGACAGTGGACGAGGTCCTGGGAGCAAGCCGGTTCAGGGTCAGGTGCCAGGACGGAAAGGAAAGGATATGCAGGGTCTCCGGCAAGTTCAGGAAAAGGATTTGGGTCAAAACCGGTGATGCTGTGCTTGTCCAGCCCTGGGACATCCAGCCGGAAGACAGAGGGGACATAGTCTGGAGATACACCAGGACCCAGGCTGGCTGGCTGCAGAGAAGGGGGTTTCTCAAATAGCAATATAGCGCTTATAAATCTTTAATCTAATTATGTTAGAACTACTGAACATCCCAGAGGAAAGGAAGGCCGTCCTGATAGGAAGGGAAGGCAGGATAAAAAGGGAAATAGAGAAGAAAACCAGAACAAAAATAAGGGTCAGAGAGGACATTGAAATCCAGGGCGAGCCCCTGGACCTTATAAAGGCCAAAGAGATAATAAGGGCCATAGGAAGAGGCTTTTCTCCCAACCAGGCCCTTAAACTACTGGATGAGGGTTTTCAGTTATCCGTAATCAGCCTGAGGGGGGATTCCCCCAGGAAGATGAAGAGGCTCCTGGCCAGGGTCATAGGCAAGGGAGGCCTGGCAAGGAAAAAAATAGGGGAGCTTACAGGATGCTCCATATCCGTATACGGCAAGACCATATCCCTTATAGGAACCTGGGAGGAGATTGAAAGGGCCACCAAGGCGATAAACGATATATTAGGGGGTGCTCCCCATTCCCATGTTTACCGTAATCTGATGATGGGAAGACAGAGCATCTAGCGGAATTCCGCTACCCTTAAGTTTATAAATCAGTTGCAACCCAAATAAAGGAATAAGGAGTGCATGAAAAATGGAAAAACCAAAGAAGATTGTGCAGGCAAGGGAGATATCGGTCTCGGAATTCTTCGAGAAGAACAGGCACCTCCTGGGCTATGACAACAAAATCAAGGCCCTGCTGATGGTGGTGAAAGAAGGTTGCGACAATAGCCTTGACGCTACAGAGGAGGCCAGGATACTCCCGGATATCTATGTGAAGATTGAGGAGCTTGAAAAGGAGAGATACAAAATTGTGGTAAGGGACAATGGTCCTGGCATCAGCAAGAAACAGATACCAAAGATATTCGGCAAACTGCTTTACGGCAGCAAATTCCATAAATTAAAACAGAGTCGGGGGCAGCAAGGTTTGGGAATTTCAGTTGGTGTTCTCTATTCCCAGCTCACCTCAGGCCATGCCACAGAAATAGTGAGCTCCACTGGGGACGGCAAGACCCATCACTACCGCCTGAAGATTGATGTCAAGCGCAATGAGCCCAAGATAGAGGAGAGCGCCGTAGACAATGGAAAGGAATGGCACGGCGTCCAGGTAAGCTTCATATGCGAGGGCCTCTACCGGGAGCACAAGCAGTCCGTCCTGGAATACCTGAAGCAGACCGCCATATCAAACCCCTATGCAAACATAACATTCGACTCCCCCACAGGCAGGATGGAGTTCAGGCGGGGTGTGGAGGAGCTTCCAAAGGAGCCCAAGGAGATTAAACCGCACCTTTATGGCGTGGAGGTTGGGATTCTGTCCAGAATGCTCCATGAGACAAAGGCCCGGACCATCCTGACATTCCTGACCTCTGAATTCACCAGGATAGGAAGGCTCACGGGGTCAGAGATAATAAAGAAGGCAGGCATAACCTATTATAATGAAAAGGCCGGAAAGGAGGAGCCAGGGTTTAACATATCCCCCAGAAAGGTAACAGATGAGCAGGTCGCCAACTTGATAAAGGCCGTGAAGGAGGTGAAACTCACAAGGCCCCCAACAGACTGCTTATCGCCCCTTGGGGAAGACCTTATTGAGAAAGGCCTTAAAAAGGAGCTCAACCCCGAATTCGTTGCCGCAATATCAAGGCCCCCGGCGGTCTACAGGGGCTGGCCCTTCCAAATTGAGGTTGGTATTGCGTATGGCGGCTCCATAGAGGGGCCCAAGATAATGAGGCTTGCAAACCGCGTGCCCTTGCTGTACCAGGCAGGGGACTGTGCAATAACAAAATCCATACAGGCAATAGACTGGAGGAGATACGGAATAGAGTCTGATAAGCTTCCCACCGCACCTGTGGTGATAATGATACATATGGCCTCTGTCTGGGTCCCCTTCACATCAGAGTCAAAGGAGAGCATAGCCTCATACCCCATTATAATAAAGGAGATAAAGCTCGCCCTGCAGGAATGCGCCAGAAAGCTTTCTCTCTACCTTTCCGGTATGAGGAAGGCCCAGTGGCAGGCGGAGAGGAAATCCATTTTTGAACGCTATGCTGATGAGACAGCAAATGCCATACACGAGCTTACAGGCAAACCAGCAGATGCCATAAAAGAGAATATACTTAAGATTGTGGAGAAGAACATAAAAAAGATAGAACTGCTTGAAAAGCGTGAGGAAGCGCTGAAAAACACCGAAGCACAGAAACCGAACGGCGCAGCTGCTGAAGTTAAAGAAGAAACCGCAGAAGCTGGTGAGGAACCCCCTGAAGAAAAAGCGGAAGCCAGCAAAAAGGAGGTAAAGGAAAATGCCTGAGAAAAAACCAAAGGGTGACAGCAGGGAAACAGAGAAGAAGCTTGTCAATCTGGGAAACGAAGTAGCAGAGCAGATAAACAAGCTCAAGAATCCGGATGTCACCATCCCTGTCAGAGCACTTTCAAACATATTCTTTGACGAGAAATCCGGCCTTGTGAAGCTGGGCCAGAAGGTGTCCCACAGGACCTACATGAACGTTGCCCATACCAGAAAATTCATGCAGAGCCTTATGGTTGCGGCTGAGTGCAAGAAGATAATGAACCAGGGAGTTTCAACCAGCATCAGGGACCTTTATTACGCCCTAAAGAGGACCATACCGGGTACCCAGGAAAACACAGTGGAAGACCAGAGCGAGAGCGACCCTGTTATAGAGGACCTGGAGGCCACCCTGAACACCCTCAGGGAGAAGCTCCATCTCAAGGCGGACAGGAAGGGCTATGTAGTAGGGCCCATAGTGATAAGGGACACCGGGGACAGGATAGACTGCAGCAAGATGGGCAGTTCGGGCTGGGCCATACCCTCCAATGTTGAGGAGGAGATGATAAAGTTCGAGAAATGCACCGCTGACTTCATCCTGGTAGTGGAAAAGGATGCAATCTGGCAGCGCCTTAACGAGGACAAGTTCTGGAAGAAGCACAACTGCCTCATCCTGACCGGCAAGGGCCAGCCAGCCAGGGGCTGCCGGAGGCTGATTAACAGGCTCCACAAGGAGCTGAAGCTTCCTGTTTACGTATGCTGTGACGCGGACGGGTGGGGCATGTACATTTACTCTGTCATAAAGCAGGGTTCTATAAACCTATCCTTCCTTTCAGACAGATTGGGAACACCTGCTGCAAAATACATAGGATTGACAACACAAGACGTGGAGAAATTCAACATCCCAAAAAACGTCACAATCAAATTAAACAAGGGTGATATCAAACGGGTTAATGAGATGCTGAAATATGTCTGGTTCAAGCCAAAGGAATGGCAGGAGGAGCTTAAGAACATGCTACAGGTCGGATACAAGCTGGAGCTTGAGGCCCTGTCAGCAAAGGGAATCAAGTTTATAAGTGAAACATATCTGCCACAAAAAATCCAGGAAAAGGACTTCCTGCCTTAGTTGGATTAACCAAACACCACTCTCCTGACAAACTCGTCCTCGTTCTCCTTGGGGCTCGGCGCCTCCTTTTCATTCGCTGTTAATACAGCCCTGTCCTTGCAGAGCTCCAGTATTATGGTCTCATCAGAGATATGCTTCTGCCTTAATTCACAGAACCCGACAACAACAGAGCCCCCCTTCATCAGGTTCTTAATCTTCTTGAAGTATGTGCATCGCTTGCAATCCATGACTAATAATTGTCATTAAAGTTTTAAAAGCCCTTCTTTTAAATAACAAATCATGCCCTAGTAGCTCAGCAGGTAGAGCGCCCGATTCAAACAGAAGGCGATGCTGTTAACCGGTAGGTCGCTGGTTCGAGACAAAAGAGGGAACCCAGAGTTCCCCCTCTTGTATCATCCCCTCCTGATATTGAGGGGAGATAAACGGAAATCCAGCCTAGGGCGTATGGAAGCCATGCAGTTCATACTCCAGAGATTCGACATAAGGAAGCTCAGGACAGGCTG
>JAUXAV010000230.1 GCA_030619735.1 Candidatus Aenigmatarchaeota archaeon
AGGGGGTATAAGGGTATGAACCTGTGCAAAATCTGCAAGGAACCCATCTCAAACTTCATATGCATAGACTGCCTGGAAAGGGATATAAGCGAAAGGATACCAGAAAAACTCAGGGGTAAATTTTTGGATTTCCACAAAAGCCTCTCAACACATTTCAGTTCAAAAACAAGCAGGTTCATACCCTGCCTAAAATGCAAGCTATCCAACGCACCCTATATATGCATTCCCTGCTACCTGAACGAAGTCCATTCCTGGTTCAGGGAAAACAGGCTCCTGGGAAAATTAAGAAGAAATCTGAGCTTTAATTTTGAGGGTGTCAGGAAAGGCCTGAAAAGCCACTCAGCCCTGCCCATAACAGAAACCGAGAACCACAAAGAAAGGGACGGAATCTGTGACGAGTGCGGGGAGTATTCAGGGAACCTGGTCATAGTCAATTCTGAATGGGTCTGCGAGGGCTGCAGGAACCTTATGGGGGAGATAGCATGAGGACCGGACTGCCGAAACTACCCAAAATGGGCGTGATGCCAAAACTGATAAAAACAGGCCTGGAAGGCCTGAATCCCGATGAAATGGAGGTCCTGATGGATTTTTACAGCAGGGGCAGCAAGACCCTGGGGCAGATTATCTCCTCCAACGGCATAATGGGCTCAAAGGTTATTGAGGCGATTGAAAAGCTCAGGGATTTCGGCTTCATCCGGAGGGACTGGGAAAAGGAAATTGAGATGGGCGTGGACGTTGTCTATTCCCTTACGGACTTCGGCAGGGAGACCGCAAGGAGATACGGCGGGAAAAAGGAAAACGCCTAACTCCTATAATTAAATTTATAAACCTATTTCTTTCCCGTTACATTCCTTATCTGCTTCTCCAGGTTGGATTTAAGCTCCTTGGACTTGTCCTTTTCGGAATAGAAATCAAACCTGGCGGCGAGCATTAGCTTTGCAGCCAGGAGCCTTGCTATCTTCCCCCTCTTCTCCCTGGGCGCGTTCTGGATATAGGGGTGTTGATATATAACTCCATATTTGGGACTCTTCCCCCCGCCCCTCAGGTGCCTGAACAAGGCCTTCTCAGCTCCAATCAACTGGAGCGTACTGGAGGGCATCTTTGCCAGCTTCTCCAGCCCCCCTGCAAGGGAGAGCAGCCTGGCAGCCAGGGAAGCCCCTGCCAGTGCTGAGAGATTCGGAACAGCCTCCCTGCAAAGCCCATCCAGATATTTCAAGAGCTCCTCCCTGGACTTGTAGAGGCCGTTAAGATGATAGGAAAAGCCCTGCACTGCCCTTATATCCTCCTTTGAAAAGGGCATTCCGCTTGACTTTTCCGGGGAAACCCTGACCTTCTTGTCGTCAATGTTCTCCCTTGAGCCGAATTTTGCAATAAGCTCCACGAACTTGTCATGCGAGGGGATTGCCCTGACCATCTCCGGGAAATGCAAACCATACCATTCCCTGAGCCTCTCTGTAAAGGTGTTCAGGGTCCTGTCAAGCCCGTCTATCACCCCTATGACCTGCATTATTATCCTGTCCTTTTTGGGCTTCTTGAGCTCCTCCTTTGTAAGAAGCACCTGGACCTTTGCCATTATCCTGTTGAGCTCTGCCTGTGAGCTTACCCATTTCAGTTCCAGTGCAAGCTTCCTGAAATTCTCCTGCAGTGTCTTCCTGCCCAGGTTCTCCGCCTCATATATACAATTAATCCCAGGGAAGGAGACCTTCCTACCCAAAAAGACCTCCCTATAGCCCTGC
>JAUXAV010000283.1 GCA_030619735.1 Candidatus Aenigmatarchaeota archaeon
ACCGCGCCTTGAGGCGTGAGGACCTTCCCCACCTCCTCGGTCTTTGGCGCTGGCCTTTCTCCACCCGACCTTTCCCGGCTCACGCGATCACCTTCCCGTTGTGCTCCCGCATCTTCTGCACTTGAAAATTTCCACCTTGTAAGTACCCCTGCCGCTTTTGCCTTTTGGTATCCGTTTCCCCACTGCATTTTCTGTCCATGTCGTGACGAGCTTCCAACTATGCCCAAAAATCCAACATATCAACCCCGTTTCACCACCTCCTGAAGGCCAAAAATGGGCAAATTATTTAAATACCCTTTATAAGCGGATTCGCCAGTTTGATGAGTTTTAAGAAGTTTACGCGTTAACGATTGATTTTTTCTCTTGATTTTTTCGTGTCGGTACCCTTTAGAAAGGGTAAAAGACCACCCCATCGCAAAAACCCTGTCTTTGAACGGGCGCCGCTTATGTCGCTTCCTTCGCACCCTTTCTACTTTTTCCCGTTCGGATGGCAGTAATTCAGGGTCGGGAAGTAGCTCGTGGATTCCCATTACCCTTAGCTCTTTTCGTGTGCGTTTCCAAGCTATGCCGTGTTCTTCTTTAACGTGAGTCTTGCTTCTATGCAGACCATCGTAAATTTCCCCACAACGCTTGCACTGGTACGTTAGTGGATATCTCAGCTCGGTCATCTACTCAATCCCCTCCCCATTCACTTCACCGCCATCGAGTCGTCCCCATATTCCTGGAATAGATCCCGCACTTGGAGCTCGAGCTTGGACAAATCCTCCTTAGACACAATTCGGTTTCTCCACAAACCAACACGGGTCCTGAGCTCAGGATGGTCCTTGATTTTGGCCTTGCTGATTTTCAGATTGTAGTTCTTGCCGCCCTGCCGTTCCACCCCGAACTCGAGCGACCAGTCGTAGAGGGTCACCGAGAGCGATATCACTTTTCCAGATTTGGTCTTCCCCTCGACGTGGATGTGCTCGATTTTGCCGATCGACGGGAGCATCGCCGTCACGACTTGCCTAATCTTCCCACCGGCCTGCCCAGCAATGTGGATATCTTCAATCTTACCAGAGCTGTTGATTTCGATGTCCGTGATGTTGCTGATCGTCGGGAGCAGTTCTGATATCGCGGTGTTGAACGCGGCCCTGAAGTCGCTCATGGCCCTCTTGCTCTTGATGCTCTGGGGGATAGTCGGCTCGGACGACTCGCCGGATCCCTGATGTTGAGGTCTCAGCTCCAAACCCTTCGACAGGCTCCAACGGTGCCAGTTCTCGCAACGCACATTATCCTCGTTCTTCCGGCCGGCGTAGGTGTAGTCAAAATCGTTCGGTGGTTTTCCACAGGTCGG
>JAUXAV010000010.1 GCA_030619735.1 Candidatus Aenigmatarchaeota archaeon
GTTTTAATTTCGATTATGACATGGGTTTAGAGTGTGCCATGTTCCCTTTCCCTAGAGGCCCGAAGAAGAGGATTGTTATGTTTTTATATAACATAAGACCTGGAACAAAACCGGTTAGACCTCGGTTGCTTGCGTCGGCTCATGCACGCTCAGTCAAAGCATCTGAGGAAATGCTAAATGAGTTTGCTAAAATTACAGGTCTTCAAGAGACTGATGTTGATGAGAATGTAAGGGATTTTTATAGAGATGGTGAGAGAAGAGGCGCTTTAAAAGGATTTTTACGGAGGATTCAGCATGAAGCATGACCCCCTGGCAGACATGTTCTCCATGATAAAGAACTCGGAGAAGATAGGCAGGAATGAATGCCTTGTCCAGGTATCCAGGATGATAGGCGAGGTCCTGGCAGTGATGGAGAGCCACATGTATATAGGGAAGTTTGAGCTCGTGCCAGGGGAGCGTGGCAGGAGATACCGGGTGGAGCTCCTGGGAAAAATCAACAACTGCAATGTTGTGAGGCCCAGGTTCTCTGTCAAGAACAGGGAGTTCATAAAATGGGAGAAGAGGTTTCTCCCGGCCTCGGACATAGGCTTACTGATACTCACGACCCCAAAGGGGGTAATGGACCATAAGAAGGCAAAAAAGCAGGGAACAGGAGGAAAGTTACTAGGATTCGTATATTAGGCGGGCAATATGACAGATATTAAGGAAAGCATAAGCGAGGCAGTAAAGAAGAAAAGGATAGTGATAGGAACAAGGTCTGTCCTGAAAAAGATGAAGGGAGGCGAAGTCAATCTGGTGGTCTATGCCTCCAACACCCCTGAAAATTTCCGGAGGGACCTGGACCATTATGCCGGGGTTTCCAGGATTGAGGTGAAGGGATTCAAGGGGGATTCCGCAGAACTGGGGGGGCTGTGCGGGAAGCCGTTCCATATACTTACGGTGGGAATAAAGAAATAAGGTGAAGTTGAGCATGCCGATAAAATTCCAGACAGACAGTTTGAGGGCAATAGCAGCATTCCAGAATGTCACAGGAGTTGACGCAAAGGACTGCCTTGTAACAGATTCATCTGTCTTCTTCCTGGTGGATCCAGGGGGGCTGGGCAGGGCCATAGGAAGGAACGGCTCCTCCATAAAGGAACTAAGGAGGGTCTTTGGCAAGCCCGTAAAGATATTCGAATACTCTGACACCCCGGAGGGCCTGATAAAGAACATGATACCCGGGGCCAATAATATAGAGATAGGGGAGGATGATGTAAAGGTCTCCATCCCTGTTGAGAACAGGTCAGAAGTGATAGGAAGGGGGGGAAAGAATATAAAGGCCATAAAGGAGTTCTTATCCAGGCATTTCAATATAAAGAGGCTGATACTCAAGAGGTAGACCATGGGACAGTTTGCTGCCAGGAATCTGAAGAAGAAAAGGAAGAAATTCAGATGGAAGTCTCCTGGTTTTAAAAGGCATATGCTCCAGCTCTGGAAGAAGGACCCCCTAAGGGGAGCTCCCCAGGGCAGGGGGATTGTCCTTAAGAAGAAGGGTGTGGAGCAGAAGCAGCCCCATTCCGGGATAATAAAATGTGTAAGGGTCCAGATTATCAAGAACGGGATACAGGTCACGGCCTTTGTCCCCGGGACCGCTGCGATAAAGTTCATTGACGAGCACGACGAGGTCACCCTGGAGGGTGTGGGAGGCTCCCAGGGCGGTGCAATCGGCTCCCAGCACGGGATAAAATACAAGGTGGTCGCTGTGAACGGCGTATCCCTGAACGAGCTGGTCAGGGGCAGGAAGGAGAAGCCCAAGGCTGCGTAGAAGTGATGGTTATGGCAGAGGTTAAAAAAGCACCTGAAAAGAAGGAAGCGGTTAAGGAACAGGAGAGGTTAGAAAAACCCAAGGAAGCTCCAAAAGAAGCCCCCAAACCAGCAAAACCCAAATTCCCAGGCATTAAGCTGTTCGGATTATGGGACCTGTCAGGGGTCAGGGTGGAGGACCCCGGCCTCAGGAGGTATATAAAGCTGAAGCCCCAGATGGTGCCAAGGTCCGGGGGCAGGTATGCCTCTGAAAAGTTCTACAAGAATGAGACAAGCATAGTGGAGAGGTTCATGAACAGGCTTGCGGTATCAGGGCACAAGGGAAAGAAACACAGGCTCACTTCAGGGCATTGCGCTGAGGGAAAGCATAACCTCTACAAGGCCATGAAGGAGGCCTTCAGGATTATAGAGCAGAAGACGAACCAGAACCCTGTCCAAATCCTGGTCAAGGCCATAGAAAATTCTTCCATGCTGGAGGAGGTTGCAGCATACAGGATGGGCGGGATAATAGCCAGGAAGGCAGTGGTGGCCTCCCCCAAGAGAAGGCTGGACATAGCCCTCAGGTACATGGCCCAGGGAATATTCAAGGCGAGCTTCAGGAACAGGTTATCCCTGGCAGAGGTCATTGCAAAGGAGCTTATAGCCGCCGCAGACAATGACCCCAAGAGCTTCTCCATAATGGAGAAGAACCGGATAGAGAAGGAAGCCGAGGGCGCGAGGTAAAGATGGTTATACAGTTTACTTGAAGCTGTTAAATTGCTGTTTTTTAGAATATTTTATAAATGTTCATCGATTATTGTATGTTATGAAGATACTCGCATTCTCAGATATTATAAAATGGGAAAGATATGAAGAATTATTAGACAGAATTCAACCAGATGTGATAGCTTTAGCTGGAGATTTAACTTCTGATGGTTTTGCTAGTTTTTGGAGCGAAGCAATTAAGCAAATACCAGAATTTCAAAAAGAAAGAAGGGAATTAATGAGAAAACTTGGTGTTGTCCTAACAACTAAAGGTATGTTTGATTGCTCAAAAAATAAAAATCTTGTTGAATGGAGTGAAAAATTAACACTACTAGAAGACAAATATAGAGATACTAAAGAATTTTTGGAAGTTAGAAAAAGAATACACGTTGACAAATTTTATCAATTTCTAAAGTATGCTGGCAAAAAATCCAAAATATTGGTAGTCAAGGGTGACCATGACGAAGATTTTAAAGGAGATTATATTCCTAAAAAGATAAACAAAATTTTTGGATGTAAAGAAATATCTGGTAAAATTATTGAGATAAAAGGGTTCCATTTCCTTGGATTGGGTTTTAATGAAACACATTATATTAGAACACTTAAACCAATAATTGAAGAATTTAAAAGGAAAGTTGATGTAATTATAACGCATTGTGAACAAAATAAAATACCTACTGTAAGTTTATTGGAACCAAAAATTATAATCAGGGGGCATTTTGGTTATGGAAAATACCTTGTTAATAATATCCCATCAGTTTTCACTGTAGGTGTAAAATACACAATTATTGAACTTAAAAATAAAAAAATTCCAAAAATTTTACAATATAGAATTGGATTGGATAATAAAATAAAAATAGTAAAAAGAAGTTCTTGTAGACCATGGTTTTCAGAAGTTTCAGAATTTGAAAGGTATAAATGGCTTAAACCATATCCTGGAATATAATGGCAAGCAGGCAGATTGCAACCAATATCACGATTAAGCGAAGGCGAACTTTTTATATAATGATGAATTCATAAAACTTATAAATCCCAATAAAGTTCTATAATACATGAGTAAAATATTAGATGCTATAATAGAGACTCTAAAGTAAATCAAGATATATATGTGTGATAAAAATGGGGTTTTCAGAAGAAGAAAAATCAAAAATAATACAAGAGTTAGAAAAAAGAGTTAAATTTAAAGGTAGGAATCTCATATGCCCTATTTGTAGCAATAATAATTTCGTTCTTTCTGACGGTTATACCAGACGATTTCTAAATGACAGGATTAATCAAATAAGATTTGGTGGTTTAAACATACCGAGCATTACTATAATTTGCACTAATTGTGGACACATAATTGACTTTTCATTAGGAGTATTAGGATTGTTATCTAAGGAAGAAGGTAAGAAACATGAAGAAGAAAAAAAGTAATATCACTAATAATATAGTTAAGCAACCGAACATTTACAATAGAACAAAGAGTGATATTATTATCATTCATACCGATAGTTTGAAACTCAAATTAAAAGAATATGAAGATAGTGTAAAATTCAAAAATATGTCCTTATCTTTTCTGGGTATCATTTTAGCAGTTTTATTAGCATT
Organism: Candidatus Aenigmatarchaeota archaeon; assembly: GCA_030619735.1. Lineage (GTDB taxonomy): Archaea > Aenigmatarchaeota > Aenigmatarchaeia > QMZP01 > JAUXAV01 > JAUXAV01. The sequence goes on from JAUXAV010000010.1 coordinate 4,138, forward strand.
AGTTACTACAGAGTTTAAAGACGCTTTAAGTCTATCTGCTTATACATGGCAAGCATTTTTTATCTTCATTTTAGTAGCATTAGTTGTTTTATTAATATATTCTTTAATAAATTGGTTTAGGAAGAAGGTTTCTATTGATATGATAATAGAAGACTTCAAAAAAGGTAAGAAGTGAGAACGCCTTTTTTATTCATTCCCTATATCTACAAGGTGATAAAGGGGTAGTTTTGTAGTAAATATCCAAGTAAGTGTATAAATCCGATTTGTAACATAAACTCCTCTTAAATTCAAGCTTCTTCAATTCCTTTCTCACCCTTTTTACATCCTTTATATCAAAATAATTGAGAGTATATACACAAATTGCATATTGGTTTATTTTCTTTTCTTTGGCTTGCAATTTTGTTGATACTTTTGCTGAAGGCCCCAGTTTCCCTTCCAAGACAGCTCTAGTAATGACCTTCCAAGTTTCATTAACATTTTCTTCAGAACTGTAAATCATCCATTTACCACTAATAATTCCAGACTTCTTTGCAAGCTTGTCCAAGTCTTCTACAGTTAGCGGTATCTTCAGAGTTCCATCCCAAGTGTTTATCAGAGCCTTTGTCCTATCCTTGTTAAACTCAAAGTTTTTCATCACTATGAACATTGCAAGGTCATCGTCATATTTATCTTCTTCAACAATCTTCCTCTTCTTTTCATCTACAACATTAGGATTGTGTACATAAATCCACTGTTTATTCATAACTTCTGTTGGCATTTTTGATAATTCTTCAGACATAACAAATACCATGATACATTACTTCAATCCCATTGAATTCTGTTTTCAATTGATTAATGACAGATTCTTCTATTAGATTGAATTTATCGAATAAGATTGAAATGAAAATGGAGTCGTTTCTCTTAATCTTTAATCTCTTAAGTTTCTCTAAATCTTCTCTCCATCTATTTAATAAACCGCCAAGGCTCTCCCTCACTTTACAAAGCTTGAGTTCAATTACGATACTAGGTTCTCTAAAACAATATCCTTTTCTTTTAATTATTTGTTTATTTTTAAAATCAAAACGATCCGGATTCACTACAACTAAATCCACTTTATTTTTATTCAATTTGTTTTCTTCAAAATAGCTAATCTGACTATGAACATAATTTGTTTTATGATCACCGTCTCCTGTCATACCTTCTTTCGGTAATTGTTTACTAAACTCTAAAAATAATCTACTTTGCAAGTCTCCCTCAGAAAGAAAAAGACAGGGGTTTCTCTGAAAATCTTCTTTTACTATGCTAATTGCTCTGAATGTTCTAATCTTCAGATCATCAATGGTTAACATATAATTATAAAGTGTAATGATGAAATAAAAAGGTTCAATGTTTTTGAATTATTCATGGTTTATTAAACGATTAAATTATTGGACAAAATTGACATTTCCAACTACTGATTTATATTATTCAATATCCAACTGAGGGATAGCAATATCTTAATTGAAAAGGGTTTATGCTTGAATCTATCTCTTTTATTAAATACCAATTCTTTTCTTTTTCAATATCGGGAATGGCAACAAATAGCTTAAGATTAATGTCAGCACATCCTTCATTCGGGGCATTGGCAACAAGAGCAAAGTTTATTCCAACATCTTCACCTTTTGGCCTTTTTAGTGTCTTAGTATATCTCTTTGTTTTTTCCTTTAAAGGTGACAATTCTTCGTAATTCTGATAATCCCTAAGTTTAAGGTCATCATATATCTGGATTTCTATCTTAAATTCATCCAAATAGTCATCTTTGTTTTGGGCTACGAATTCATATTCTGCAGTCTCGCTTCTAAGTAAAGTGTTGCAACCTGCGCAAGTTAATTTTGGTTCAGATACCTGCGGGGTTTTAATATCAATATCAAACTCTGTTATCTGATATTCATTATTACCGACTTCTATAAACGCCCTATATACAGATTTGCCGGTTGTTGAGTCGCTTGGTATTTCAAAGGAAATATCTTTGGACGAAGCCCCTGGGTCCAATTTGAAATTCGCTTCTGTCATCAAATGTCCAAATTGGTTTTTTATTTTGAATTTCACATCCTTTTCGGATTCTTCACTATTCTCAAAATTGAATTTTGCCGATATTGTTTGAGAAACAAAGCAAAAATCCTTGAGGTCTAGAAAACAATGTTTATATGAAAGCGTAGCGTCAATCGGCCTAACACAACCAGATATTAGTAGAATGCAAAATATAATTATAGCTGGTAGTAATAATTTTTTCATAATCTTTAATTGGAAAGATTATTTAAATTCTTATAAAACAAAATTACTAGTAAATGCTATTAAATAGTGCATTTATATTAAGTTTTTAAATCCTTTGCATGTTCAAAGTATGCATGAATTTGGGGTTCGATTTTAAGTTCTGAATTAAATTTCTCAATAAATTTTTCCACATCCTTTATAAAGACATTATAATTTGTTCTAAATTCATCATATTCTTCTTTAATATTCTTTTTCAATTTTGAAACTCCGATTTCATCAACGATTTTATAGAAATCTTTAACTATTCTATGATAAGAACGTATCAAATTAGCAAATTGGTTAACATGTTTAGAAAGGTAAATCCTTTTATACAAAAAATAATTTTCTTTAAAAGACTCTATCCATGATTTAAAAATTTTAATTTCAGTTCTGAACATATCACCATCTTTAAATCCATAATGTGCTCTAGTTTTTTTAATCAGATTATAGATTGTATTTTGCCTGCTTTCATCACAAAAATTAACTATAAATTTTTTAATTAGACTCTTGTATTCATTTAGAAAGAAAATTGCTTTTTTATCCAATCCTTTTTCATATCTTGATTTTTGTATTTTACTACTCAAATCAAAATGAATGGATAAGATTATCACAAGTATGGCAATCAAGATTACCAAAACGGATATAGAAAGGATTTTTGAATAAAATTGAGGTTGTGATACAACCATTACAAAAATGGATATTACTATCAATATAGCACTCAAAGAACTTGGCAAATCCCTTTTTTCATATTTACTCTCTTCTATCATATATGATAATTATGGAATAGTTTTTAAATAAATATTTTTATTTTTCTACTTCACCCAGCCAGCAACCGATAAGTTAGCAACCGTTAATGTAACACCCAGACACCGATAATGTAACACACCCACTGCACTATAGAAATGTTTATAAGGACAAATGTCCATATATAATTATGGGAAGGACAAAGGCCCCTAATATGGATATAGTAGCCAAAATCCGCAGTGTTCTGAGGGATAGTCCCAGGGGAGTCTGGATAAGGGAGATAGCCAGGCAGAGCGGGGTGAGCAAGTCCTGTGTTCATGTCTATATTATGCAGCATATGGCAGGGGATGTTGAAGAAGTATTGTCTGTTTCGGGTCTGGTGAAATTATATAGATTGAAGAGGAAATAATATGTTTGATTTGTATGAAATTTCAGAAAATGAAGGGAAAGGCTCCATTAGGGCTGTCTATAATAGGGAATTAAGAAAACACGTCTTGTCTTCTGCCAAAAGAATAAAGAATTACAAAAATTTTTGCAAAAATATATGTATAGATTATACCACATTTTGGGACTATTTGAACAGAAGAAACTATATTCCGTTATTCGTTCTTCAACAATTAGAGAAGATTTCTGGCATAAAATTCCAGGGATATATCAAATATCTGGAATACGGTGCTGGTCCAAACAAAAAACGCACTAAAGCAGTTAAAAAAATATCAGCAGATTTTGCAAAGATTATAGGGGCATTTGCAGCAGATGGTAGCCTCAAAAAAAGAGCCACAAAATGGGAGAATAAGGAAGTAACTCATTATGAGATTGTTTTCAGAGAGGGCTTCAAATCAAATATCTATGCACTGGCTAATTGGTTGAACACTATATTTGGGCTCAAAATTATAGCAAAAGGGAAAGAGAATCATTACTATATCTATATCAGTAACAAGATAGTTTTCAGATATTTTACTGAGATTTTTGGATTTAACCCAGGAAGAAAGACAGAAACAGTTTCCATGCCAAACGTGATAAAAAATTCTTCAAAACAAATTAAGAAGGCCTTTGTGACAGGGGTTTTAATGTTTGATGGTTCTGTAAACTATCGTAATGGTTATATAGAGTTATACTCAAAAAGCAAGGAACTCATAAAGGATATGGTTTCTGTACTTAGGAAAATAAACATACCACCAGACTACATAAACTTAAACCCTGATAGATTAGGAAGGTATCGATTTATCATAAGAAAATGTGAGAAACTGAAAGAATGCCTGTCACTTTTTGAACCTAAAACAGAAAAATGGTGGAGATTAAACGAGCATTTATTTGGTTTTGATGGCGAAACTAAAAGCTTAAATATATTGATAACAAATCTGGATAAACACTATCCAAGGATTAGGGAATCGGCAATAAGAATGACTGATGTCATAAAAGTGGTTAATTCCCTTCAAAAATTAAAGAAGACAGGGAATTTCAAAAATATAAGCGAAAATTTAAATAGACACAGTACAATAGTATATGAATATTTGAGGAAATTAGAAACACTAAAGATACTGAAAACCAATAAAACAGGAACAAAAAAGGTCTGGTTTTTAAGTAATAGTTTCCCATTATCGAAAAGAGGAGGTTAAAAAATGGCAACAAAGGACACAACCGGGATAATAAAGGAACTGATGAGGAAGCCCAAGCAAATCAGGAACATCGGCATCGTGGCTCACATATGAATCTAGCCCAAGGGCTATTTTTGGTGAAAAGACCACGGCAAAACCACCCTTTCAGACTCCCTGCTTGCAGGCGCCGGAATAATAAGCGAGGAAACGGCAGGCAAGCAGCTCTTCATGGACACGGAAGAGCAGGAACAGGAGAGGGGGATAACAATCTACGCAGCCAATGTTTCCATGGTGCACCAGCTCGGGGAAAAGAACTTCTTAATCAACATGATTGACACCCCAGGCCACGTGGACTTCGGGGGAGACGTGACCCGCGCGATGCGTGCAGTGGACGGTGTAATAGTATTAGTGGACGCTGTGGAAAGCGTGATGCCCCAGACCGAGACGGTCATAAGGCAGGCCCTTAAGGAAAGGGTCAGACCCATCCTGTTCATAAACAAGGTGGACAGGCTCATAAAGGAGCTCAAATTATCACCAGAGGCCATGGCGGACAAGTTCAAGCAGATTATAAACGAGGTAAACACCCTGATACAGAAATACGGGGAAAAGGAGTTTGCCTCCAAATGGCTCGTCAATGTGGACGACGGCTCTGTCGCATTCGGCTCTGCAACAAAGAAATGGGCCATATCCGTCCCCTTAATGAAGAAGACAGGGATAAGCTTCAAGGACATAATAGACGCCACAGAGCAGGGAAAGGAGGAGGAGCTCGCCAAAAAGGCCAAGATGCACCAGGTAATCCTGAACATGGTGATAAAGCACCTCCCGAACCCCCTGGAGGCCCAGAAATACAGGATAGCCAAGATATGGCCCGGGGACAAGGAATCAGAGATTGCAAAGAGCATGGCGGCCTGCGACCCCGAGGGGAAGCTTGCCGCAATAGTCACCAAGATTTACCCTGACCCCCATGCGGGCTATGTTGCCACGGTCAGGATTTTCTCAGGAAAGATTAAGGGAGGGGAGGAGCTCTATCTGGTGGGCCAGCACAAGACCAACAAGACCCAGCAGGTCTCAGTCTATAAGGGCCAGCAGAGGATATTAATGGACGAGGTGGATGCCGGCAACATAGTCGGAATTGTGGGCCTTAGGGACGCCTTCTCAGGGGAGACAGTATGCGGGCCCCAGAGCATCATACCAGGGTTTGAGGCCATAAAGCACATGTTCGAGCCTGTTGTAACCAAGGCCATTGAGCCCAAGCAGCCCAAGCAGCTCTCCAAGCTGATAGAATTCCTGAAGAGGATAAGCAGGGAGGACCCCACCCTCCTGGTAAAGATAAATGAGGAGACCGGGGAATACCTGGTCTCGGGACTGGGCGAGCTCCATATAGATGCCAAGGTGGAGAGGCCCATAAAGGAGGCCGGGATAGAGGTCTCTGTTTCCTCGCCCATTGTGATTTACAGGGAATCCATTAAGAGCACGACACCCGGGGCCATTGAGGGAAAATCCCCGAACAAGCACAATCGGTTCTATATAGTGGCAGAGCCCCTGGAGAAGGAGGTATATGATGCAATGGTCGCAGGGACCGTGCCCTCGGACATTGAGGTCAAGAAGAAGAACCTTGAACTGCAGAACCAGCTTGTGGAGCTGGGCATGGAAAGGGATGAGATAAAGAAGATAAAGCTCATACACAACAAGAACATGCTCCTGGACACCACCAGGGGGGTGCAGGCCATACTGGAAGTGATGGAGATGATAAAGGAGGCCTTCAGGGAGGCAGTGGATGAGGGGCCCCTGGCCAGGGAGCCCTCTGCTGCAGTAAAGATAAAGGTTGTGGATGCAAAGCTCCATGAGGACGCCATCCACAGGGGGCCCGCCCAGGTAATCCCCGCTGTCCGGAGCGCATGCAGGGAGGCCATGGTGAGGGCAAAGGCCTATATCCTGGAGCCCAAGCAGATAATCAGGATTGATGTCCCCTCGGAGCAGGTGAGCGGGGCCATGAAGGAAATTAACAACCGGAGGGGCCAGGTTCTGGAGATGAAGGAGGAAAGGGGGTCCACCTCCATCAAGGCGAAGCTTCCTGTTGCAGAGATGTTCGGCTTTGACTCAGCCCTGAAATCCTCCACAGGCGGGGGAGGCTTCTACTGGCTTATTGACGTCCTTTACGAGCCCATGCCAAAGGAACTGGAGCCGAAGGTCATAAAGCAGATAAGGGAAAGGAAGGGCATAAAGGTTGAGGAACCCCCTGAAGAGTGAATTATTTAATCCCCCCTTCCAATTCTATTCAGGTAACTGATTATGCTAAAACAGGTCATAATAGTCAGGAAGGATTTGAGGCTTTCCCCGGGCAAGCTTTCGATCCAGGTTGCACATGCAAGCCTGGAGGCCTACAGGAGGTCAGGCCATAAAAACAGGGAGGCCTGGGAGGAGACCGGGGCCAAGAAGGTGGTGGTGAAGGTCCCGGATTTGAAGGCCCTGCTGGAGACCCAGGAGAAGGCAAGGAAACTCAAGCTCCCCCATGCCCTGATAAAGGATGCCGGAAAAACAGAAATCCCTGAGGGGACCATAACCGCTTTAGGGATAGGCCCCTGCCCGGAGCAGGACCTGGACAGGGTCACCAGGGATTTGAAGCTGCTCTGAAATCATTCCATTGGCTCTATTATAATGCAGGCATAGTCAAAATCTTTATCGCCCTCATAGGACGGCTCGCCTTTATGGTTGACAGGGTGCATATCCGCTATGACCTTGTCTATATGTTTCAACATGAGGGCCCCTGCATTAGGGGACTGGTACACAAACTTGAAGCTGTCGCTTTCCTGCTCGAAATGACCCTCAAATTCAGAAGAGAGATTCCTGCCAGGGTCATTATCCGAGGGGCTATCAAAATAAAGCCGCATACTCACATCCCTTCCTCCAATCCCCCGTAGCGTGGCCCTGACATTCACCGCATTCTGCGGCTCATCAAACCTATATTCAGGCATAAATCCTATTTAACCGGAAATAATTTAAGGCCATCACTATGTTTTTATAAATACAATACCATTATTTAGAGAGTGATTATATGCCAGGAAAAGAGCAGGAAGTCCAGCAGAAACTGGTCCTATACCAGCTCCTGAACCAGAGGATTGAGCAGCTGAACGAGCAGGCAAAGGTGATAGAGCAGAAGCTCCTGGAGCTGGAAACCACAAGGCAGGCCCTGGGGGATTTCAAAAAGCTGAAGGAAGGGAACGAGGTCCTGATACCCCTGGGCTCGGGCTGCTACACCCATGGCAGGACAGGGGATTCCGGGCTGCTTATTGACCTTGGCGCAGGGGTGATGGTAAGGAAGGCTCCGGAGGAGGCAAAGAAGGTCATAGAGGACAAGAAGGCAGAGATAGAGAGGCTCTCAGGCACCCTGCAGAAGGAAGCGAATGATGTTATCACCAAGATGAACGAGATAGGCCCTGAGCTCCAGAAATTCCTCCAGAAATCAGGGAGGGAAGCAAAACCCGGGAAACCCAATGAGGAAGCAGGGCAGGAGCCCGCAGGTGCAGGGTAAAATAATTTGAAGCTGGCTTAAGCTTTTATTTCTTTGCTCCAAATTCAAATAATGGGGAAGGGAGTTTGTTTTCTGGCCTTAATGGTATTGCTAATTTTGCTGGGCTCCGGAATTGCAAAAGCAGAGGCCGGAGGTGACTGGCGATATGTATTAGATTTATTGAATAATAAAAGAATTCAAGCAGGAAAAGACCCCATAAATGTTTCCCACCCAGAAGATATTGATATGGACGGCGTTCTAGCAATACAACAAGGAATAACTGATATTTTAGGAGATTATGGTTTTACTGGATCAGCTGATGCTCTAAATTCTGCGGGTTATGCACAAACCACTTGGTCTGAAGGTTTTGATTGTAAAAATGAAATTTTAGATATTTTGAATTTGATGTATGTTAAAGAATTAAGTGCTATGCATAATTTAGAATGGACATATATAACCTATGAGAATTATTATTGGTCTACATATATAAAAACAAAAAGTTTTTATTCTTCTGTTAATTATGTTCTTGGAGATAGAGAGGCAGATTGGGGCTACTTCAGGATTAATTATAGAACACTTCTTAAATTTAAAGCTTTACCAGAAAATATAAAAATTATCGATTATTTTCTGCATCCTAATTGTCCTCCTGGCCTTGCCAATACTTGCGTAGGAGATATTATTTCACGAATACCTGTTGATTCTGTTAAAAATGGAGGAACTGTTCTTTTAACTTCAAAATATGGACCTTCTACATATCCACAAGATGGTCAATTGGGTCCTCACTTCTCTACATATATGTATAGTACATTTGACTCATGCAAAGTTGATTTATATCCAATATTAAAATATGCTTATCATACTCATAACCAAAAACTTCCAACAGCATCCTTCACCTACTCCCCAGAAAATCCTGTGGCTAGTGAAGAAATAACCTTTGATGCCTCCTCATCTAGCGACCCAGATGGCCAAATAGTAAGTTATGAATGGGACTTTGGGGATGGAAAAACCACAGAAGGAATGCAGGTAAATCATGCTTATCAAGAAGCAGGTAATTACACAGTTATCCTAACGGTGACGGATAATGACGGCTTAAAAGATTCTTTGTCAAAAATTTTACATGTAGAAATGGCTAACATGACTATTCATGGAAAAATCAGTGTGCCTGATGGTGTATACAGACCATTAATAGATGTTAAGGTAATTCTAGAGCTGCTTAATGGCCAGAGCTTTGTGAGCTACACAGATGAAGAGGGAAATTATATTTTCAGCGACATCCCCATGCTTGATTTTAATATCACCGTGGAACTGGAAGATAAAGATGGCATCATAAAGATTTATGACAGCAGCATCTCGAATTCCGATGTTTTTTACCTGAAAACAAAAACAATTACACCTGAAACGCAAGACCAGGAATTGGATATAGTTTTCCATGAAAGTAGTGGAAATCTTTTCCCAGGAATGGGCAACACACAGAAACAGCATCTTGATGATAATGGAGTTATATATTATTACACCCAGATAGCTAGGGACTTTGCGGAGAAAGCATTAAATCTTACTTTAAATCATGCACCTCCTGTGGGGGTGTATGGATGGACTACACAAGGAACATGGTATACTGATACAGGCTATGGTGGCCTTCCAGCATCTTCCATATCCATAGATGTTGCCAACAGTGACATAAACAGCGGCAACAAGCCGGACAACAGGGAATGGCACGAGTTTTCTCACCACATCATGACCGATTCCATAATAGGAGGGAACAATTTACTGCCTCCCGCAACTGGCTCGAACCACGGGGGGTACAAAAATAATAATACTGCCTACTCCTGGATAGAGGGATTCGCCGAATTCTTGCCCCTGACAATCACAGATTATCTGGGGTTGCCCAATCCGAGTTTTTACGGTTGGGGTAGAAGGGATGATGATTTGGAGGAGAATTATGAAGTGTGGCAGGACGAGGAATTCGCAATTGCGGGAATCCTCTGGGACCTCTATGACGGCGAGAGCGGGACAGACAGGGATGCAGTGGATTTGACGCTGGACGGGGTCTGGAATTTGCTGAACAGGCAGAACAATCTGGATTTAAAGGCCCTGTACGACACCTTAAGCAGCTCAGGAATAATAGATTTGTCCGAGGACTTCAATAACAACTCCTTATCTGATTTGGACGAGATTTTTATCTCCCACGGCGCCTTTAACGATTTAAATGATAACAGGGTATGGGACCCCGGGGAAGGGATCGGCTATACAGGAAATTCTACAAGGCCTCACAGGAGAAATAAGCCCCCAAGAAATGATTCTTATTTGCTAATTACGGTTATTGACAACTTTACTGGCGAATTTATTGATGAATTAACTTTTCTTGTTACAGAAACCAAGGAGCCCCCATTTGATATATACAACAGAGAATACAACTTTACAGAATCTGGTTTACCGGGAAAGATTTTCTTTACAATGTCCCCTTATCCCTCGATTGCAAACATAACCACAGAAAAAGGATGTTACATTAGCAGTGACTCTTTAACAATTACATCATCCTTTTACTGGGACAATATAAACACAGGGAAAGGCTATTTAATGAACCACACCTTCTACATGATTCACAGCTGCCTGGGCGATGCCACCAAGGACTGCCAGGTAAATATATTCGACCTTGCTGCAGTGGGCCTTGCCTATGGGAGCCAGCCTGGTAATGATAACTGGAACCCCGATGCCGACTTAACAGGAGACGAGAAAATAAACATCTTTGACCTTGCAACAGTTGGCCTGAACTACGGGAGAATATGCTGAATACCAAACCCTGAGGAGCCCGCAGGTGCGGGATAAACCCTGTCTAATTTTTATACCCTTCCCTGAATCTCTCCCACTGGTAGTTTTCCAGGCTCCTGTCAGGGCTGTACCCCTCACAGTTAATAATAAAAGCCTTTATTCCCGCAAGCCTTATAAAATCCTATTCCCAACCATTCTAATGGTAATGCTGAAAAGCAGATGGGTTTTGGGCATAGACCTTCATACCGATGATAAAATCGGGAGCATTTTTTATGGAACCATAGAATTATCAAAACCGGAAATAGAATTCCTGGCTCTCTACAGAATCAGAGGCAAAAATGAGAGCCAATATGATGCCCAAATTCTTGCGGCTGCATTTGACACAAGGAAGGATTACCGGAAATTTATTGAATCAGGGACAGAGAATCCAGAAGGATACAACCCGGCTATCCATATAGCGGACGAGGAGAGGATTTGTTTTTCATCCAACAGAAGAATAGGGAAGGCGAAGGTTTCGGTTTTCCCTCTTTCACTCCCTATAGGCATTAAAGACGGCGAAAAAATTAAAATAAAATCCGACTGCCTTTTTATGAATTCCCCTGAGCCCAACAAAATCATTATCGAACCCCTTGACCCGGTATTTAAAAAATATGCCCTGCTCATGTCCCATTTATATCCCCATATTAAAACCAGGGAGAAAGGCAGGGGCGCGGAAACATATTTTTAGACCAAACCCCAATTATAAAGCATGATATACTACATACTCCTGATAGTACTGGTCCTGTTCGCATACCTGGCGGTCAGGTCCAGGGATTTGCTTTTTTCTGTCATATTCCTGTCAGTCACCTCGCTCTCCACTGCCCTGCTTTTCTTCCTGCTGCAGGCCCCGGACATAGCCATGACAGAGGCGGCTGTGAATGCAGGGATTGTCACCCTGATTTACATTATAGCGATTAAAAAGACCAGGAGGCTGGAGGAATGAAAAGACAGATAGCCCTCGGGGTGTGCCTTTTAGTGACAGCGCTTTCCATAGGCTCTGTCCTGTTCTCCCAGGGATTCCCGGACTGGGGAAGGAGGAAGGCAGCCGATTATTACATCACAGAAGGCATGGCGGAGACAAATGCCCCGAGCATACTCGGCGCAATAGTCTGGGACTTCAGGGCCTTTGACACCCTGGGGGAGGAGATTGTCCTGTTCACAGCGGCAGTGGGTGTGTTCACCGTTATGGTCTTCGGTATAAGCGAGAAGGGAAAGAAGAGGGAGAAAATAGGGAGATAATATGGACCTGATAACCAGGACAAGCAGCAGGATAGTGGCACTGGTAATACTGTTCTTCGGGATATACATAATACTGCACGGCCACCTGAGCCCCGGGGGCTCCTTTCCCGGCGGGGTTATAATCGCCTCTGCCCTTGCCCTGACAGCAGTGGTGTTCGGGATAAAGAAGGCCGAGATGTTCATAGGGGAGAGGACCGCCCATATAGTGGAGGGCCTGGTTGCCCTGGCCCTCTGCATAATGGTTATATTTGAGTTCTTCATCAGGAAGATGCTCCTGCCCCTGGGGACCCAGTTCCAGCTCTTCAGCGCCTGGGAGATACTAACGCTTAACATAGTGGGAGGGGTCATGGTGAGCATGGCCCTGATACTGATAATATACCTGATGATAAGGGGGTAGGGATGATAGCAGAAACCTATATCACGATAGTTGCCCTGATTGTACTGGGGATATACTGCCTGGTATGGAAATCCAACCTGGTGAAGAAGATAATAGGCCTGGGGATTTTTGCCAAAGCCGTTCACCTGCTCCTGATAACCATAGGGTTCAGGCCCGGGGGGATTCCTCCCATAGTCACGCCCCAGAATCTCCAGACCTTTGCATCCCTTTCCGTGGACCCCCTGCCCCAGGCACTGGTCCTGACCTCCATAGTTATTGACCTGAGCATAACAGCCCTTGCCCTGAGCATAGCAATCCTGGCATACAGGCACTTCAGGACCCTTAATACAAAGAACATAAGGAGGATGAGGGGATGATCGGGTATATAATACTAATCCTGATTGTGGCAACATTCCTCAGTTTAATAGTAAGGAGGGATATCCTTCCCATAGGGGCCATAATAATATCCTTCCTCTTCCTGGTTTTCCTTGCCGCGGGCTCCGGGATAGTCCTTTTCGAATTCGGCGGCTGGGAGGCCCCTTTCGGGATAGTCTGGGCTGCTGACAAATTATCCATGATGATAGCCATGCTGGTCACAGGGATAGCAAGCCTGGTTGCGGTATACTCCCTCCGTTACATAAAGGAGAGGAGGCACAGGTACTATTCCCTGCTTTCCCTTATGACAATAGGGATGCTCGGGGTCTCCCTCACCGGGGATATATTCAACCTCTATGTGTTCTTTGAGATATTCTCCATATCCTCCTATGCCCTGGTGGCCTTTTTCCTGGATGACTATGCGATTGAGGGCGCGTTCAAATACCTGGTTGCAGGCTCCTTTGCAACCACCATGCTGCTCCTGGGGATAGCCCTTTTGTACGGCTCTGCAGGGACCCTGAACATGGCGGACCTGTCTTCCCAGATACTCCAGACGCCCATGTTCCTGGTGCCCCTGGCCCTGCTGATTACGGGGTTCGGCCTGAAGGTGGCCATGGTCCCCTTCCATTTCTGGAAGCCCGATGCCATTGAGGGGACCCCCTCCCCCATAGGGGCGATATTCACCGCTGTCTCCACATCCATCGGCATCTACTGCATACTCAGGGTCCTGTTCATATTCTCCCTGATAGAGCTGAACACGCTCCTGATAGTATTCGGTGTGGTCACCATGGTTGTGGGAGCCGTTATGGCGTTCATGCAGGACAATATTAAGAGGCTCCTGGCATATTCCTCCATATCCCAGATAGGCTACATACTCCTTGCCCTGGGTCTGGGGACATACCTGGGGATATCCGGGGGCCTTTACCAGCTCCTGAACAATGCCATAGCAAATGCCCTGCTCTTCCTCTCAATAGGGGTTGTCATACTGTATTCAGGGGGCAGGGAGAGGCTGTCAAACCTCTCTGTTAAGAACAATATCCTGATGTTCTGCTTCGGGATAGGGGCATTGTCAATTATAGGCATACCCCCCCTTGCCGGCTTTGCCTCAAAATACATGATTTACCTTGCCGCCTGGGAGGTCAGCCCCCCGATTGCAGCGATTTCCATAATAGTGGCTGCATTCACCCTTGCCTACTACCTGAAGGCCTTTTCCTGCGTGTTCCTGAACCCCAGGGGCAGGACCGAGATAAAGGGGATTCCCCTTATAATGCTCATTCCCATAATAATACTTGCCGCACTCTGCATAATCCTGGGGATTCTTCCCCATTTAGGGCTTTATGTAGTGGAGCCTGCCGTCCAGGCCCTTACAAACAGCTCAGGGTACGTGGCTGCGGTATTGGGAGGTGGATGATGCTGGGGATATTCAATTACTGGCTGCTCTGGGTCCTGCCCCTCCTGGCTTTTACAGCGATGGGGTTCATAATATATGCTTTGGGGGAGAAGAAGGGGAAGCCCGCCCCAGGGAAGTATGAGACCTATACGTGCGGGGAGAAATTCCCTGTAACGGATGTGGGGCATGAAAACTTTTACAGGCCCATAAAGAGAATCCTGGAGTTATCCAGGCTGAGGCATGCCCATACAGGGATATTGTCAGACTATCTCCTGATGATTGTGACAGGCTTTGTGATAGTTTTATTGTTCGTGATGGTGCTGATATGAAGAAGAAAATCCCCCTCAGGAAGAGATTCAGGAACTTTGTCAGGAAGAAGTCCCCCTGGATACTCCATATGGGCTGCGGCTCTTGCAACGGCTGTATTCTGCCTGTGGTGGCTGCACTCTCGCCCCGGAATGATATTGAAAGGTTCGGCTGCCTCCTGAAGGGCTCGCCCAGGCACGCTGACATATTCCTGGTGGAAGGCCCTGTAACCAGGAAGATAAGGCCAAGGCTCCTCAGGATATACAACCAGATTCCCGAGCCCAAGGTGGTCCTGGGCATAGGCGCCTGCGCCATATCCTGCGGCCCCTTCAGGGACTGCTACAATGTATGCGGCCCCCTGGACAAGGTGATTCCAGTGGACGTATATGTCCCGGGGTGCCCCCC
>JAUXAV010000201.1 GCA_030619735.1 Candidatus Aenigmatarchaeota archaeon
ACATCCTCCAAGTCTACCACACAGACAAACTTAACGCTAGCAATCTCAAGAACGTAGGTTTCCTCAACTCTGACTGGTTGGACGTCAGGGGACATACTTGACATGTATTCCTCCACTAATCCAATGCCCTGGTCTTTTAGAAAGCCTGGACTATCGTCCTCCCAAATGACAACCTCTTCACTGGACAACCTGGTATCCCAAGCGTCGGAGAATGCATCGAGACAATCAGGAATTGGTAAGTCTTCCTTCGAGTAAACCTTCTGCCTGAAATTAGTTTCGAGAGCTTTGTGGTAACAGCCACCTTCAACAAGTGCCCCAGACGGAGGAACTTTAAGCCCGTCGACATACCGGTAATACCATTGTCTTGGACAGCGGAGCCACATATTGATTTGGCTATGGGATACGTGATCTAGCATCGTATCACCCCCGGCAATCTGTCTTCTATACAGTCGGCAAAGTGGAGAACTCCATCCAGGCTTATATGGGGAATAAACGATGGGTTTCCCCATCTCCCCATGTGGTTCTCTATTATCCTCATTATCAGGTCGTAACAGTCGCAGGTGAGACTGTGGTCTTCAGCCACCCTGCGAACCAGGAACGGGTGACTCTCGTGAGAGTAATTGAACTCGTCTTCTACTCCATACCGGCACAAGTCGTGTATAATAGCACTGGCTATTAGTACGTCCTTTTCAGTCCCTTTGATGGTACTAATGTCAATGATCACTAGCACCAGATCGACTACCCGAATCGTATGAAGTAAATTACCGCCTTCACCCCTTTCGTCAAGAAGATGGTGCTCTGTGGATGCGGGCCGCTCGTAAAATCCCTGAGGTGCATAACTGAGCATATTTAGAACGAAGTCGCGTATTGAAGGATTGAAGATAAGGTGGACTTGGCGGTACAGTTCAACCTTCATGCTCACAATTGTCATACCTTCCAACTCCTCTTATCCAGCTCACTATCCAAATCAAGAATAATTGTGCTTAGCCAGCGTCTCTGGTCGTAACTAAGGGAAGAGGGCACACTACCAGCAATTGACTGCACAAATGAATGTGCCCTCTTCCAGTAACTACTATCCTCGGCTAACCCATCAAGTAAGCCCATCTTATCTTCCGTCATACCAATGTCTTCGAACGGAACCTGACCAATCCAGGCCATATCAGAGCAGGATGTCTCCAACTGATCTCAGGCGCAAGTAGCGGCGATTGCGTTCCCCTTGTGTTCCGTATGCTGGAGGTGCTTCTGCTACCTTGGTCAACCACTCCTTGATTTCCTTTGCTAAGTCCTTCTCGCAGTGCCGTGCATACATTATCATAGCAAGAAAGGCGGCAGGGTCCTTATGTGGCATTAGAACAAAGGGAGAGTTGATGTCATCTGGGTCAGTGCTAAGCATCTTTGGTCCCTCGAGGCCGTAAACTTCCTTCGGTTTATCGCCCACTATCTTCTGAACTTGGTACTTTGGTCGTAACTTCTTATCTGCCATTTTTCCTCCAAGTGGTTACCCGTGCCAGCTAGTAGCTTCTTCCCCTGTATGCTCGGTTATCACGAGTTCTACTCAAGTCTTAACTCATAGCCCTTGCGGGTAGCCGGCACGCTTGCTGGCATCTTCCTTTAACGCTGGATTTACTGGGTGGTGCTTACCTTGGATGGCTTTTTTCACCTCAATACCCTTTATCGCGGCCAGTTTTACCAGAAGACAACCATCTGTCATTTACCCAGTTGGATGCCAGCAAGCATCTTCAACTGTTAAACTACTGATGGGTGGCCCAAAAGCCAGCAGGACTCTCATCAAGAACAGATGCCATCAACCCATCGTTAGCAACAACGGCCGCCACCTTCATTGCGGCAAGTTGGAAAGCCTTCACGTCATTGCTCTGTGCTAGCTCTTTGAGTTGGAGTTCGAGGGCCTGGTCAATTCCAGCAACCGGGGCCGCTGCCGCAGCCGCTGGTGGGGCGCCAGCTGGCCTTGCTGCAAGAACCATTACTGGCATGATGCCTGTCCTCTTTTCTCCACTGACTGTATCATGCTCCTGCTGCATCCAGTGGAAGCCAAGGCCCTCCCAGCACCTTGCGTCAGTTGGCAAACCTCTTTCCTCCATCTTCACCCCAAGGTCCTTCCTGACC
>JAUXAV010000061.1 GCA_030619735.1 Candidatus Aenigmatarchaeota archaeon
GCCCGGATGTGCTCCTGTGCTTGCTAAGGCAATTATATATATCATTGCATATCTGGTAGAGTCCGGCAGGGAACCAGCAGAGCTTGTAGAGCAGCTTATGGGGCATCCTCTTTGTTATCTGCCTTATGGTGCCCTCATAGAACTTGGTCTTTATCCATCTACCCTCCCTGCCATACAGCCAAATAAAGATGGAGCTTCCCTTTTTTGCAAACCCCACTATATTCAGGAAGGCTGCCTTTGGGTCAGGAAGATGGTGGATAACGCCGATGGAAAAGAGGAAGTCAAAATCGTTCCTTAATGGCAGATTGTAGATATCGCCCTGAATTATATGGGCATTTGGGAATTTTATGGTATTCAGGTATGCTGATTCCACTGCCTGGCTGAGGTCCAGGCCGACCACCTCTGAGCCGAATTCCGCTGTGTAATAGGTGTGCCTGCCAAAGCCGCAGCCAAGGTCCAGGGAGAGCTTTCCCCTGAAGAATTCCGGTTTTATGGGGTTTATATAGTTCAGAAAATTGGCCCTAAATTCAGGAAACATCTCCCTGAAGCAGTTCCATTGGAATCCAAAGCTTTCCAGGGTTCGTTTCTTGAGGTTCCTTGACATCAAATCCTCCCCCACAAGCCTGTTCATTCTCTTTGGGATGCTTTTCTCATGTTTCCTCAGAAAGGATGAGAAGAGGCTGTTCACCATGTCATCCCTCAGAGAATCAGGAAGCATCCTGGGTATGCCGCCGATTATGGGATAATACCTGCCGCATTTACAGGTCAGCAGTCCCTCTGTAATCTCCTTATTGAAGCATGGAGCGCAATCAAATTTCTCCCCTCCGGCAAGATTCTTGTTCTTTAGATGGCAGTGGTGCCTGCATACAGGACCTGGAATTTTCCCTTTATAGCCGTTTTTGGATTCTGAAAACATGTGCAGTTCCAGGGGCTTCCTGCAATGCGGGCATAAAAGAAGGTCCATCATTCTCAGTTTCATAAAATCAAATCCCAAGGTATATGAATCCTGATTTTTCTGCCTCCCCAGGGTCAAAGAACCCCCTTGCATCAACAAGTACAGGGTTCTCTCCGGATATTCTCTTCAGCAGGCTGAGGTCTATTGATTTGAAGGCATCATGGTCAGTTACCATTACTATGCAGTCTATTCCCTCAAGCACTGGTATGTCTTTCACTATGGTTATGCCGAAGCTGCTGCTGTCATGCTTCAGCATGACAGGGTCATATGCAACAATTTCCTTTACCTTATCCTTCAGGCTGTCTATTATGGTTCTTGCAGGGGTGTTCCTTAAATCACTCACATTCTTCTTGAAGGTCAGGCCCAGTAGCAGGACCCTGGAATCCTCTGGCCTCTTGCCTGCCTTTTCCAGGCCCTTCAGGGTAAGGGAGGCAACATGAACAGGCATATAGTCATTTATCTTCCTTCCCGCAAGTATGACTTCTGGCTCATAGCCGAGCTCCTTTGCCTTGTAAACCAGGTAATATGGGTCAATGCCAATACAATGGCCTCCTACCATCCCTGGATAGTATTTATGGAAGTTCCATTTTGTCCCCGCTGCTTCCAAAACCTTGTATATATTGATTCCCATCCTCCTGAATATAATGGCGAGTTCGTTCATCAGGGCTATGTTCAAATCCCTCTGTATGTTCTCTATCACCTTTGCCGCTTCTGCTGTTTTTATGTCCTCTGCAAGATAAACATCCCTTGCAACCCTGGAGTAGAGGTCCTTCAGGAGGGATGCGGAATCCCTGTCAGAGCCTGAAACCACCTTTGTGATTTTCCCAAGGCTGTGCTCCTTATCCCCTGGGTTTATCCTCTCCGGGGAGTAGCCCAGGCTGAAGCCTTCGCCGGATTTCATGCCGGATTCCCTCTCTATTATGGGCTTCAGGAATCCCTCAGTTGCTCCGGGGTAAACCGTGGACTCCAGGACCACTATGCTGTTCTCCTTCAGGTTCTTCCCGACTGAAATTCCTGCAGATTCTATGTATTTGAGCTCAGGGCTCTTGTCCTGCTTTATGGGGGTGGGGACGCATATTATTATGATGCTGCAGTCCCGGATTTCCTTGGGGTCTGTTGTGAATTCCATTTTATTGGCTTTTAGTATATCCTTTAGTTTCCCTTCTATCTCACCCGTGGGGTCTGTTCCGTTTCTTAGGTTTCCAATCTTCTCCCTGCTTACATCAAAGCCCAGGACAGGGAGGCCCGATTCTGCAAAGCCAAGGGCCAGGGGGAGGCCAACATAGCCGAGGCCGACTATGCATACCCTTGTTTTGTTGCCTTCAAGCCCCTTCCTGAAATTTTCGTAGTCCATTCCTCTCCTTCTCCTTTACCCTGTTGAATATCCTTATGGCATCCTCCGGGGTTTCCGCCTTTTCGTTCCCGAACACATGGGGATGCCTCCTAATTATCTTGTCCCTGGTGTATTTCAGAACATCCCTGGCGTTAAAATGCCTTTCCTCGCTTGCAATCTGCACCATCAGCAGTAGGGTCCAGATAAGGTCTCCTATCTCCTCCTTAAGGTTTTCATGGTCCTTTTTGTCTATTGCCTGGGTGACCTCCTCAAACTCGTCCTTTATGTCCTTCTTCAGGCTCTTTATGGTCTGGTCCCTGTCCCAGGGGCATCCCTTTTCTGCCCTGAGTTTCTCCAGAAGCTCCAGGATTTCATCCAGTTCCTTCACTGGACCACCTCATGGTTTCCCTGAGCCCCTGCTCCAAATCAGACCCGGGATTATAGCCCAGGCCCTTCCTGGCAAGGCTTATATCCGCAAGGGAGTGCTCAATATCGCCGGGCCTTGGCTCTGCATATACGGGTTCCAGGGATTTTCCTGCTATCCTGTTTATCATATCCAGTAGCATGTTTATTGATATCTTCTTGCCTGAGCCTATATTGTAGACTCCTGGTTTTCCCTTGAGTGCCAGAAGGTTTGCATCTATAACATCCTTCACATAGGTGAAGTCCCTGGTCTGGGTGCCGTCGCCGTAAATTGTCGGGGGTTTGTTGCTGAGGACAGATTTTATGAATTTGGGTATGACAGCAGCATATTCCGAGTTGGGGTTCTGGTTCGGGCCGAAGACATTGAAGTAGCGCAGGCTTACTGTTTCAAGCCCGTATAGCTTTCCGAAAAGCCCGCACCATTCCTCTGCTTCGAGCTTTGAGAGCGCATACGGGGATATGGGGTTTGGAGGCATGCTCTCCTTTTTCGGGAGGGCTGGGGAGTCCCCGTAAACGGATGAGGATGAAGCAGATACCAGCCTCTTTACATCAGAATCCCTTGCACAGACGAGTATGTTCAGGGTCCCCTTAACATTGACTTCTGCTGTTTCCCCCGGGTCCTTCAGGCTCCTGGGAACAGAAACAAAGGCTGCCTGGTGGAAAACATAATCTATATTCTTTATTGCATTTTTGACCATATCAATATCCCTGATGTCACCCCTGACAATTTCTATCCTGTCTTTCAAATCATCTATGTTCTCCATCTTTCCTGTAGAGAAATTGTCCAGCACCCTGACCGAGTGCCCTGACTCCAGAAGCTTCCTGGCTATATGGGAGCCTATGAACCCTGCACCACCTGTTACCAATGCCCATGCCATAAGAACTGATTATGCAAGAGATTTAAATGCTTTTAAATATTCCGTAAACGAGGCCTATGGAGAATGTTACTGACCTTAGAATAAGAATAACAGGGGATATCAGGCCGAGCCTCCTTTCTTTCCTTCCTGCACTTGCGGAGAAGGGAAGGGTTGCCAGGAACAGCAGAACCAGAAGGGATATGGCAATATAAACTGAGATGGAATAAAATGGGGAAATAATTAAAGACAGCAAAAAAAGATAGAAAATGCCTATCTGCAGCTTGAGGCTCTGTGGTGTGTAGGATTCGCTCACTGCCTTGCCCGGGTGCTTCCTGTACAGGAGGACCCTCCATCTGGCCCTTCCGAATTTCTGCTTCAGGTATTTTCCCAGGGTATCCGGGTGGTTATGGTAAACCCTGGCCCTGGGATTGAAGAGCATCCTGTACCCTGCCTTGGAGAGCCTGAAGGAGAGCTCAGGGTCCTCCCCTGAGGCCCCAGGGAAGCTCTCATCAAATCCCCGGAATTTCAGGAAGAGTTTTCTCCTGTAGGCAGCGGAATAGGTTCCCATAAAGTCTATATACTTTCTCTTTGCAAGCCTCTCATACCTCTGCTCTATCTCGAACTGGGCAAACCTTGCAATAAGGGATTCCTGCCTTGTTTCATAGCTTCCCTGGACTCCCACTATCTTCCTGTCCTTGAAGGGCGCAAGCATCTCCCTCAGCCAGTCCCTGTCCGGGATGCAGTCGGCATCCGTAAATAAAATAATTTCTCCTCCGGCATTTCTGGCGCCCCTGTTCCTGGCGGCAGCAGGGCCTGCATGCTTCTGGGCCAGAATCTTTACCCCGAATTTTCCTGCTGTTTCGATTGTGCTGTCCCTGCTCCCGTCATCCACCACTATTATCTCCAGGGGCTTCAGAGTCTGATTCTTCAGGGCTTCCAAACAGGCTCCTATGGTTTTCCCAGAATTGTATGCTGGAATCACCACAGAGGCTTTCGGCATTTTCATAACCTTCATATGTTTTTATTTATTTATACGTTTGAATGGAGAGTGTTAGAAATAATTAATGAAAACCATGAATATAAAAAAGGCCATCATAATGGCTATTATAATCAGGTAGATTATGTTGTCCCTGGTGAGCTGGCTTTTCAGGTCCATAGTTTTAATTCCTTTCTTAATTTATAAATTCGCCTATATGTTCCTGTAGCGGAATATCTTCTTAACCCCTTTGATGTTTCTCTTCCATTCCTTGGGCTTTGCAAGGCGCTTCAGCATGTATTTTGGCCTCAGGTAGTATTCCCTCCAGAGCCTTGAGCATATTTTGTGGAGCTCGTCCTGGGAGAACCTAGGATGCTTGAAAACCAAATCCACATAGCCCTCTCCTGTCATATAAGAGCTCCAATCTATGTTCTCAGGTATCATTCCCCTTTCCTGCATCCAGCCCCAGAGTTCTGTCCCTGGTAAAGGCTGGAGGATAACAAATTGGCACATATCAGGCTGGATTTCCTTTGCCAGGCTGAAGGTCTGCTTTATGGTCTCCCTGGTCTCCTGGGGATAGCCAATCATGAAGCTTGCAAAACTCTGGATTCCTACCTTCTTCATTAATTTGAAGAAGGACCTTGTCTGCTCCAGCTTCGTTCCCTTCTTTATCCAGTCCAGAATCTCCTGGTTCCCGGACTCCACGCCTATTTTAAAAAGATAGCAACCCGATTCCTTCATAAGGCGCATGGTCTCCTCATCCAGGGTGTCCACCCTGGCGTTGCATATCCAGGGCTTTTTTATTCCCCTCCTGATTAGCTCCTTACACACTGCCCTTACATGCCTCTTGTCGCATGTGAGGGTGTC
The DNA here is from genome assembly GCA_030619735.1 of Candidatus Aenigmatarchaeota archaeon. GTDB lineage: Archaea > Aenigmatarchaeota > Aenigmatarchaeia > QMZP01 > JAUXAV01 > JAUXAV01. Next base: position 5,412 of record JAUXAV010000061.1, read on the forward strand.
GTCAAAAAATTTATAGGATTTCAATTTGTATTTTTTAATGCAGTGCTCCACCTCATCCACTATCTTCTTGGGGTCCCTCTTCCTGATTCTCCTGCCGAACATGGTGGAGGGCCAATTGCAGTAGTTGCACAGGTAGGGGCAGCCCCTGGCTGTTACTATAAAAGTGAAGGAGGTTGTCAGGAGGGTATCGGAATAGGCCTTGGTTGGAAGCTGGTCCCTTAAGGGCCAGGGAAGGGAGTCCAAATCCTGTATAAGGGGTCTTTTCTCATTCACTATAATTTTCTTTCCCTTTTTGAATCCTATGCCCTTAACTGTTTTGAGGTTTTTCTTGTTTTTTATGGCTTTGGCAAGTTCCGGAAGCGTATAATCATACTCCCCGATACAAACAATATCAGCAACAGATTCCTTAAGGGTCCGAACAGGCAGGGCTGAGGCATGGGAGCCCGTGAATACCAGGGTGGTCTCCCTCTCTGCCTTGATTTTCTCTGCCAGTTTTGAATCGTTCACTATGGAAGCAGTGGAGGTCTCCATTATAATAAGGTCCGGATTGAATTTCCTGATATCATCCAGAAACTCCCCATGGCTTTTTCCCTCTGCAATCGCATCCTCCAGTTTGACTTCAAACCCTGCCTCCTTTAAGCTGGCGGCAGCATAGGCCAGGTAGATAGGGGGATGGAGACCGCCTGAGGTCTTTGCCGCCCATCTGACCTGCCTGTTGAAATTCCTGATAAATGGGGGGTTGGATATGAATATTCTCATAACTATCGTTTGTTTATTTGGTATTAAAATACTTAATGGACTACCCGTACTCCCTCCAGGAGTGCTTGCACTCGGTGCATCTCAGGAAGAGGGTGGGGGCCTCATCTCCTGAGCGGGTCTGCTGCAGCCACCAGTGGGCTTCCTTGTTGCCGCACTTTGGGCAGGTGACCTTTGTCACCGGGAGGGCTTCCTCGTTCTTTTCTATTATGATTACATCGTCAAGTGGGTTCTTCTTTATGCTTTCTGATATCTGCATGGGCTTGTAGTCCTTCAGCTTGAATCCGCACTTCCTGCAGACTAGAATCGTCTTTGTCTTCTCTTTTTTTGCAACCAAAACCGAACTGCATTTCTCGCAAAATTCCATATAAATCCCTCCTAAATTCTCCCAAACGGCCTGCCCTTTACCATAGTGTATATCACGAACAGTGAGGCAATACCCATTAACAGCATTGCAGGCTTCTCAAAAAGGAGCGTTGTTGCCCCTATCTTTACCCAGCCCAGATACGGGATTGCTGCAATGCTCCTGCCA
>JAUXAV010000164.1 GCA_030619735.1 Candidatus Aenigmatarchaeota archaeon
CTGGATGGCTGCCAGCTCTGACTTCCCTGACTACGGAAAGCTCGTGGTTTACCAGTTCTCAAAGCAGGAGCTTATCTATGGCCCCATGCAGATAGAGGCCAGGATAGACCAGGATGCCGAGATATCCCAGCTCATAACCCTTTGGTCCCAGGCCGGGAGCCAGGTCATAAGGGGCAACACCCTCGTCATACCAATAGAGGACTCCATCCTGTATATAGAGCCTTTATACCTGGAGGCAACCGAGAGGGGGACCCTGCCCCAGCTGAAGAGGGTGATAGCGGTCTATGGTGACAAGCTCACCATGAAGGAGACCCTGGATGAGGCGCTTACGGAGATATTCGGAGCAGCTCCCTCCCCTGAGCCAGGACCCACACCAACCCCGACCCCGGGCACTCTGGAGGAGAAGCTCCAGCAGATAAAGGATTTATACCAGAATGCCCAGGACGCCCTGAAGGCAGGGGACCTGAAGTCCTATGCTGACTACATGGACCAGATCGGCGCACTGCTCTAGAACTGCCTGTATTTTTCCAAAAGCCTGACACCCTTCTGACTCTCTACAGCAGATATAACAACAGGGTCAGAACTGGCTACACACAGGGTCTGGGGGCCTTCCAGCCACATGCTCCCGGCATCCCTGACCTCCCCTTCCAGGTTTTCCATCCTTCTCATATACCATGTATCCTTTTCTTCAGCGAACTGGCATACAGGGTAAAGAGGGCTAGTCATCATGAGGAGTCTTGGGATTATGCCATTTGTTACATCATCTACACCAGGATTCAGGTTGTATTTGCGTATCGTTCTATGGTTCATTTTACATCAACTAGGGGCAAAAGCAGCCTCTTTATATCTTGGGGGAAAGGGATTTAAAGGTTTCCCACACAATTCCCACCCTTCCCCTGGAAATGTTTTTTAAGCCCAGGAGGAATAATTAAGATGGCTAATCCTCTCCTTCTCCTTTCGGGAATAGGAATGATGCTCGTAGGCCTGATACCCCTGATATACTGGTGGAGGAGCAGGAGAATCCCCTGGAAATACTTTGCCTGGGGCGGAGGGCTCTGGGCCCTGGCCATTGGGGTTAAGCTTGTTTTGGACCTTACGGTTACCCCAGGATTCCAGTCCATTCTGAGGGGCCTTTACCCTGCATTCGGCGTGGCAATAGTGACCGGGGTCTATGTTGGCCTCAGGACAGGACTTTTGGAATCAGGCTTCTCCTACCTGGCCATACTCAAGACAAAGCTGAGGGAGATGAAATGGAATGAAGCCGTTGCTTTTTCCCTGGGCTTTGGATGCACTGAGGCCTTCATTATAGGGCTTTTCGGCTTTATCAATCTCTATGTTCTTTTATTCTACCCCCAGGCGGTGCAGGCCCTTCCGGAGGGAATAAAGGCAATAATAATTCAGCAATTAGAGCTTCCAACCCTTGCCATATTACCCGCCATAATGGAAAGGGTATTTGTAGTTCTTATCCATCTCTTTGCGAGCCTTCTTGTGGTATATTCCGTGATAACCAGGAAATTCAAATACTTTATCTATTCCATGGTATTCAAGACCATCCTGGACGGCATGCTCCCGCTCATTTTAAGCTATATCGGGACAGAAACCCTTCTAAGCATATACCTTATTGAGCTTCCCATAATGCTCCTGGGTCTTATAGGCTTTCTTGGCTTTTTCTGGATGAAGGGGAAATTTAAAAATCCAGAGAAAGGGGAGGCAAATCCCAAAAGGGATATTGGCCTTTTAGTAGCAGTATCTGCAATAATCTGCATAGCAGGCCTTCTCCTTGCGGGCCTGGGCATGTCAGCCCCTGAAGAAGGCAAGGCAATAGAGCTTGAGGGCCTTGGGGGGAAATATGACTTCATTGCTAATGGGGAGTATATAGGATATTCTGATTACCAGATAACAGGGAAGACCGGCTATAAAGGCCAGGATGCCTGGCATATGAGCGAATCCACAAGCCTTTCTGCTGAGGGCCTGGATTTGGATATAACAGGAAGCCTCTACATAACGGAGAAGGCAGAACCACTTTATTATGAAACAAACCTTACCCTTAATAATGAAACCACACTATTGAAACTGGAGTTCTCCCCTGAAAACATAAGGGAAACCATTGAGAGGGACAATGTAAGCCAGGAGCTTGACATAAACCCCCTCAAAAACACCTACCTGATAACCAACAATATGATAGGCCAGTGGGCCCTTATATTCAAATCCCTGGAGCTTGAGGAGGGAAAGACCTATACAGTAAATATGTTCAACCCGAACACCGCAATGCCCATAGTCGGGACCCTTACAATAACAGGGAAGGAGAGCATAACAATCCAGGGAAGGGAATACCAGGCCTTCCTGATAACAGGGGACATGGGCCAGAAGAACTACGTGACCCCGGAAGGGCTGCTCCTGAAGATAGAGAGCCCTGGCCTTGAGATTGTTCTGAGCCAATAACCAAATCCCTTATTTCCGGTTTGTCCAGCTTACTATACCCTTCAGCTTCATGCAAAACACCAATAAGTATTAATAAAGACAGGGGGATAAAATAAGTATGCCTTACTACACCAAGCACCTTGACGAGATATTCAAGAGGGCAGGGGTGGAAAAGACCCCTGAGAACAGGGACGCCCTGGACAGGATAATCAGGG
>JAUXAV010000084.1 GCA_030619735.1 Candidatus Aenigmatarchaeota archaeon
GGTGAAAGTGGGGCTGGGGAGAAGGAGGAAAGGCGTGGCAATAATTGATGAAAAATGGTATTCAGGAACTAGGCGATATGGTAAAGCATAAGTGTCCGCCTCACCACTTTATAATAAATTCGGAGAATGTTGGGTACTGTAAGCACTGCCCAGCAGTAAAAGACTTCGGGAAGCTACTGGGGGGGGTGGAGTTTGGCTTAAGGTCAAAATCAAAGAATGGTGGAACTAGGGGTAAGAGAGGGAAGGGACGAGCTACTATTGCTAAAATACCTGTTTCTGCTAGGAAGAGCACTGCTGCCAAGGAGCGGTGGCAGGATCCTGAGTATCGGGCTAAGCAGGGTGCGGCATTGAAAAGACAATTTTATAAAGAGGGGGTACCACTATGAGAAAAGGATTACTTTTTAGGTTAGTAAAGTGGAGCCGGGCCGTGAGAATATTTTTTGGCAGATACACGGCAATGGAGGAGAAGCATAAGCTCTTTGAGCTACCTTACCCACTTACCCCGAGGGAGATATACAAGAGGCTTCTTGATGACTGTTACCAGTACAATGCTTTGAGTTCAACCTATAAGCGGCAAATTTTTACGGTTCGCAAGCTCGTCGATATCGACCACCAAATACACCTTAGGTTCTACAGCGACACGTGGGTTTCAGGGCACTATGAGCTCCAGCCCGAGCAGTGGCCAGTGGAGCACCTGCAGGGTAAGGATTTGAGGTCGCTCAACGAGGGTGAGATATTTAAGCTCAAGGGGCAGCTTGGAGTTGACTAAGATTACCTCGATTGAGGACCTGGGTCCAAGCTACCACACCACTTACACTGGGTTTTGAAATCCTTGCAGATGGGGAAATGTGTCCCATCAGGGCTTTTTTTACATCTATCGGACCTAGCCAAATGCTCCGCGCACCAGAAGTAAATGGCAACAGGGATAGCCAACAAGTAATTCAGGAGCACAGGTAGCTCACCCCCCTAGGCTTTCTCGAATCGTTCTTTAGCTTAATAGCTGCCCTGTGGCACAATCGAAGATATAGTTCTTACCTCTCATAATGGGGCCAAGATTCTGGACAAAAACGATTTGCTGCAGGTCATAGTCTATCACAGAAACAAAGGCATAGGCTCCACCCGGGTCATTTGTGTATTTCCATGTTTCATCAATAGCAAGCCATCCCGAGCTTGTTTCAGGTGTTCCAAGGCTCCCATACCACTCGTATGCGCTTGAAGGAGCGTTCTTAATCGCCATGGTAAAACTGATAGATGGTACTATTTTTCTGAACAACAGGAAGAGCAGTCCAGTCACAGCCCCTATCCCTAGAAAAACTGCGCCTTTCTTTTCTTTCATTTTTTAACCTCACCTATTCTTACTGCTAACCCAAGACAACAGATACTATATAAGTAATAACAGCCGCCACAGCGCACCCAGCGAGCCACCGCAAGGGATAGGCTAATTTGTGCATCAGGTTATTGTAAACCATCCCGATACAGGCCAGAAATAGAGTATTGGTCTCAATTTCCCTCCAACTCTTTTCTCCGCTAGCCAGGTCTTCCATGGCTTCCTTACACATCTTGGTGAAGAAATAATCATTGTTATTCAAGCTATTCCTCGCTTGTCTTCCTGCCAAAGAAGAAGCCGATTGCCGTTCCAAGTTCAGCTAGCAAACCACCACCAGCCAGAGTAACCAATGCTGTTTGCTCAGTCACTGCTCCCCAAACAGCAATGAAGCCCAGGATTAGAGTAGCTATGGCGACGAATCCCCAGGCTATGTAGCGTCTAGTTACCAGCTTGAATAGTTCGTTTTCCATCTTTCCCTTTTTCCTCCTATATTAATACCAGCTCGGGCTGATAATCAACCTCTATAGTCCCTTGAGGACTGCGTATTATTTCTTCTCCAGTTTCTCTACCCTTGCCTTCAGGCTATCATAGTCGGCTATCTTAGCCTTCATCTCATTCAGCTCCGTCCTCATCCCTTTAGGCAAAGCATCTACTTGAGCTAATTCCTCAGCCGTGGCTACTTCTCCTGATTTGAGCCGATACTCAGTAAGTTCGTCTCCAGTCTGAGTGCAACCCTCGTATTTATCTCCGAATATTTTCCCTAATTCATCGTCAAAGCTAATCATTTTAGTAGTCCATATAGAAGAGTTTGATTTTACCTGTCATAGTCTCTCCCGAGACAGAAAAGGTAAATTTGGTAATATCGGCAGCGGACGCATATACACCATTGAGCAAGTAGTCAAAAGCATTCGCACCTGCTACGCCTCCTGATACCACCACATTCCCCGTAACTCCTAAACTTTTACCACCAACATAGAACACTCCCATTAGTGGCTCGTTGTCAAAACTGCTGCCGAGTCTCATAAACGAGGTTGCGGTCGCCACAACGAGAGTAGTATTATCAGCATAACGGCAAACATAATTGTTACCTGTATCTTCATTGAGAACCAGCCGTAGCTGTGTTTCTGTTTCTTTGGTTATTGCTAGAGTTAAAGCTACCATCCACAAATCGTGAACAGCAAGGACAGAGCTAGTAATGGTGCCAACACCAGAAGGGCTCAGTGTTTCTGCCAAAATCCATATTCCAGGAGTAGGGGGAGTATGGTGAGCAGTAGCCACGCCAGCGTGAGCAGTTATCAGTCCTGCGGCCTCAATCTCGCTACAGACTGCGGCCGCCAGCTGGGCCAAGGCGATTATACCATCGAGGTCCGGGTCATAGACGGCTCTGCTCATATCGCCGGTTATTGCGACTCCGTTTATATAAACGGTCATGCTAGATAACCTCCGGCTACTACTGCCCTGCACTCAGCTACAACATCACAGACATAGGCAGCTCCATGAGCGCCACCAGCGATTGTCAACTGGATTAGTGTCCCAGCCTTTATGAGTATTGCCCCGGTCCAGGCGAGCTGTGCCTCCGCGGTCAAATTGGCTACGACGCCATCAGCTGCGCTGATGATTACCTGGGGGGTAGTGTCATCAGTCTGGATGGAAATAGAGGTTAGAGCGCCACCACAGACAATGTTCGGCATCCTGATAACTAGCTCTTCAAGCACCACATCCTCCGTTGTTCCGGTGAACAGGGTGTAGGTCCCTGCAGCCTGGTTAAGGTCTATCGTAGTGGGAGCTATCTGCAGCCTGCCTATCGCCGTTGGGGCTAGGATGGAGTAGTTATTGATTACAGCTCCACCGCCTACTCCAACTACCCTGGCATTGCCGTAGATATTTATAGTACCCCCGGTGCAGTCGGCGTTAATCCGGATATCGGCGGCGTCTGCGTAGATGTCCAGGGTACCACCCGTCATTTCGTCAACCTCGAGGTAACCGCTGATTCCTCTTACGAATGCCGCTCCCCCGGTTTGGAGGGTGAGAATCATTCCACCGCTGAACTTCTTAAAACTGAGCCTGGTTGGTGCCCCAACGGTAACCGTTAGCACCCCATGTAGTGAGGTGCATTGGTCGAAGTCGGAGACGCCTACAGATACTGCCAGGGGGGTATAGAGGGCACATCTCCTGGCCATACCCCGGAAGCCCGTCATATTGTAGATTATGCAGTCCATGTAGGTTGCAAGCCCGGTGCCACCTTGCGCCCCGGTTATCAAGCAATTATCAAAGCGGGAGTCGTCCACGTCCTGACCGTTCAGGTCAAGGACGTCAGCTACGCTTTCGTGGCAGTGCCCGTGGAAGCAATAATGCTGCATAACGGCGAGAAGTTGCAGTATTCCGTGAACATCAATATCAAGAAGATTGCGGGCAGCGCACATGGTTATGACGTCGGCTATGACATTGCTGGGAACCTGCGGTGTACCTATCGGCCAGATTGTCCCTGGGACACCGGTGATGGAGTTAAAATATATTCTATCAAGTGTTAATTCTTCCCAGCCCATTGTTTACTCCTTATGTAGCACTTGCCCATGAATATTGTCCCGTCACGGCGAACGGCCCAGCTGCCGTTGCTTGCACGGTGACCCGTAACTCGTCTCCAACCAAACGGGTTAAGCCAAACATATCCATCAAACTGTGGTAGGTAGCGAAGTTAGCTCCTGTAATGGCGAAGCTATCAACCTCAGTAAGCACACCATTTACCAACTCATAAAGTCTAACCGTGACCGTGCTGGCTCCAGGGTCAGCGCATTTTAATCTCAGGTGCCTCACGATATAACGAATGTCGGCGGCTGCCAAGTTGAGAATGTTGTTCTCAGCAGGGGCATCGGGAGCAGTGGTGTTTACGGCGACATCTGCCTGTTCATGGAGTTTTGTTGAGACGTTAGGATGCAGCAAAAGAAGCTGGTCGCCTACTGCCAGAGGCGCCGTATAGGCGATGTGGGTAAAAATCCCTGCAGAAGAAACATAAGCCGTAACCACCGGCTGTTCGGCACGAGGGGGTGTGGTCGTGCCGTCTGCCTTAGCCATGACATAGGTGGCATAACCGACTAGAGCACCATCGCCAAGCCCTGCCAATCCGGCAACTACAAATTGAGTAGCGCTGATTACCCGGGTAACTACTCCATAGTAGGCGAGGTCGGTTCTGATTTTGGGAACACTACCTGGTCTAGGCATATATTAGTCCCTTTGCTCTGCAGTAAATATTGCTATGGAGCCAGCTATGTTCGTGCTCACAAAAAAGGCGTTCGCATTCTTGATCTGGTAAGTTATAGATTCGTTTTGTACCAGCGGCCAGGCAGAATTTGGATTCGTGCATTCGGCGGGAGTTCTCGCCACGAATATTAAAGAGCCTAAAGCATTGACAGGGGACGACTTAATTGCTAGAGACATGCCGTCCGGTATTTCCATGTCAGGAACTGGATAGGCCGTAGCGACCGCAGGGCATAAGACCGCGAACGTGCGAGTACCTTCGGCATTTGGCGGCCATCCCTGCACACTAAGAACGCCAGGAACGCCGGGAACGCCAGGAACGCCGATTTTATCGACGATATCCTGTAGCTTGGCCAGAGCCGCTAAGGTATTAGAGTCGATATTGCCGCTTGCCTGGGCAATCGCGATGAGGAGATTCATGGTCGCCTCATCAAGGCCGACTATTGGACTTGGCTCGAGAGGAGCTGCTTTGACTCTCTTCCCCAATAGGGCAAGGGCGGAGGTAATAGCGGCCCCTATGCTGACA
>JAUXAV010000002.1 GCA_030619735.1 Candidatus Aenigmatarchaeota archaeon
AATCCCCGGGCTGGCTTCCATAGGCCAGGCCCACAGCAGCAAGGTCAAATATATTTACCCGGCAATCATAATTAACATCACCTTCCAATACGTTTCCCACTGGTTCTGTCAGCCAGGGGTTAAAGTCAACAATGCCTTTTCTGTTATCAATATAATAATCATAAATCTTCATTGCTATCTCTGTCTCATTAACTGTACCCCACCAGTTGTATTCTGCTGTGGTGTTGTTTGGCTGGTCATTATAAAAATTGTAATCGGTATTGTTGTAGATGTTATTGTATTTTATTTGATTATCTAAGCTAGAAATTCTGGACCTATATAAATAAAAGCCACGGGTATTATTTGAAACATTATTATGAGTCAAGATATTATTATAGGAACCTTCCCCTATCCCTCCAAGGTAGATTCCAACTTCATTACCTAAAATCTTATTATTGTAAATTGTATTATTTTCAGATGAGAAGATTTTAATACCTTCCTTCTGATTATTCAAGATATTGTTAGAGAATACTTTATTATATTTTCCAGAAATATGAATACCCTCGCTTAAGCCACCTATAATTTTATTTTCAGATATTGTATTATGGGAGCAACCATAAGGAATATTAATCCCAGCATGACCACCGCTTTCTACAATGTCATTACCTGAAATTGTATTGTAGGAAGCACCACTATCCAAAAAAATATGACTCCCGTATAAAAGCGTATTGTTTAAGATCATATTGTTTCCGGATTCTATACGAAGTGGGGCATAAGAGAAATTCGTATTGAAAACTATATTATCATAAGAGCTGTAACCTATAAACAAGCCATCCAGTCTATTGTTAAGCTGCAGGCCCGAGACTTCACTATCAAAAACTGTATTATTATGTGAATAATTAGAAAGAAAAAAAGCAGGAAGGTAAAGTCTGGTGTATATGTCATCCGCCAAAATACTGGCATTAAAAAGTTCATTATAGGAAGAATTTCTCACCAAAAACCCTTTAAGAGCATTGCTGTTAATGTTAAAAATCCTGTTATAAGAGGAATTGTATAATTTTGCGGTGTAATCATAATCCATGATGTTGCAATTTTTAATCGTATTGCTGGATACATTTTCCATGTTCAATCCGGTGAATGATTTGCTGTAATCTCCTGTTATATTGTGGCCTTTGCAATCCAATGTTACGTTATTTGCCCCGATTCTTATACAGGTGCCGCTATAGGCAATATTGCCGGCAAGTGTTATATTCGCTCCTGGAAAACTTAACTTATAACTACAATCCAGACAGGAATAGCATGTGTTATTATTATTCACAACTATTACAATCCTTTCATCCTCTGTCCAGCCGTCAGCACTTTTTACCGCCAGTTTGATTTTATAGGTTCCGTCAGATATTTCGCTTGTGTTCAATACAGCCAAAGTATTATTGACTACCTGTATTGTGGAATTTATAAGCAGGGTCCAGTTTTCAGGATATATGCCCATGCCATACTTCACAATATAATTCTGAAAACTTGACCCGCCTGCCGTGCCCCTTATTTCTACCGCACCCTGGAGGAATTCATTGTTCAGAGGATAGGTTATATTAGCTAAAGGAACCGAATCTATTTGCAGAGCCCTCTGAGCATTGATTCTTCCTGTCCCAATATAACCAATTGAGATGACAGGGTCTGCTGAGCTCCTTAAAACTTGTCTGACACTATCTCGTGTAAGGTTAGGATTCCCTGATAAAATAAGTCCTGCCAATCCTGCAACATAAGACACTGAGAATGATGTCCCATCTGAAGATTTGTAACTGTTATTGGGACTGGTGCTGTATATCCCGACACCGGGTGCAGCAATATCTATGTGAAAACCAAAATTAGAAAAATCAGCCTTCTTATCATCCTCCTCTGTTGCGGCCACGGATATAACTTCATTGTATGCTGCCGGATAAATAGGTTCATCGCTCTGTTCATTCCCGGCAGCGGATATGATTGTAACACCCTTATTATAGGCATAGTCTATGGCATCTTTTATTAGGGAAGAAGGCTCATTAGAACCAAGACTCATACTAATTATGCTTGCATTATTATCAGCAGCATAGGTTATTGCATTGGCTATATCATCGCTCTCAAAAAATCCGCGATGAAACCCTGCATATATTACATCAAACCCGGCCCTCACGGGCATTATTTTGCAATACCAGCACATTCCGGCAATACCCATGGAATTGTTGGATACTGCACCGGCTACGCCGGAACAGGAAGTCCCGTGCCCGTTTATATCCATGGGTTCATTATCCGTTATGTTATAGTCTTCTTTCTTATTCATATAATAAGGAGGCTTTATGTATTCTGTTATATCTATATCAACAAAATCCCATCCCCTGACATCATCATCAAATCCGTTTCCATCGTCATCTGCTCCGTTATCTGCTATCTCATCAGTATTATTCCATATATTAGCTGCTAAATCAGGATGATGCCAGTCAACCCCGGTGTCTATTATTGCGATAATCACACTCTCATTACCCCTTGCTATATCCCATCCCGGCTCTGACTGTATTTTCTGATGAGCCCATTGTTGTGAATACTTTTCATCATTTGGGACAGCAGTTGCCTCAAAAATATAATTCGGCTCAGCATATTTTATTTCCGGAAGCCTGGAATACTCCCTGGCTATTTCCCCTATATCTGATTCCAAAGGCAAAGCCAATTTATAGATATCTGAGAGATAAGGATGTGCGGCTTCTCTTATTTCCTGAACCCCTAGAAGTCCTTTTTTCCTTCTTAAAAATAGTTTTTCCATTGAAATAATCCTGTATTTCCGGTTCAATTGATTTATTGATGAATCTATAGAAGCTTTACTTAATGCTCCCCTTTCCAGAAGGTTTAATCTTATAATTAATTCACCAGGTACATATTCCAGAGCCAAATTTGTTTTGTTAACAGAGTAAACCCCTTCTGATTCTGCTGGAACATCAACCAATGGATTGTCAGAATCAAAAACATGACCTGAAATTACCGTGTTGTTTTGTACCCCTCCAATTCCAGAACCCAGCAAAACAAGCAGTATTGCCAAAACCAAAGACCCCTTACCCATAATTTAAGTTTAAACCAAAGAAATAAAAAGATTAAGTGCAGACGTTTCCGTAATTAAGCCCGACAGCAGCCAGGTCAAATATATTGATTGCACAGTCGCCATTAAAATCCATCTTTCCGTTCCAGCCCTCACTCCCCGGCTGGCTGCCATAGGCAAGACCAACCGAAGCCAGGTCAAATATGTTCACAGTACAGTCACCATTCACATCCCCTTCCAATAAAGTCCCGTCCCCAGGCAGTGCCTCTGACTCAAACACCACATCAAAGCCATATTGTATGGACCCGGATTCCTTCAGAACCAGGGGAGTTATCCCCACATTGTCCTCCCAGAAATCCTGGGCCTTACCAGTATCATATATACCCCCAAATATCATGGGAATTCCTGCCTGCTGTGATGTCAAAGCCACTTTCAGGCTCGGTTTATAGGCTGCCTTAATGCCTGAATGGCCCTGGCTGCATGTATCCACGTTATTGAACCGGCCTGACACATCAACAGAAATGGAATCCGTCAGGTCATAAGGGAAATGCCCTGGCTCTTCAGGAGGATTCCAGACAAAGCTGAAGGAATCCCCAACAACGTCTGCATGGTTCATGTCCCCTGTATCCCCTGTGCCGCCTCCCAGGAGGGGGACATCATCCAGGTAATTGCTTGCAATCTTGAACAGGTTCAGGTCCTCGTCCTCATCTGAAAGGTAGCCATCCAGGATAATTTTGTAAGTGCCGTTCCCGCTTACCTTTTTTGCATCCTGGCTATACCTGAAGCTCATGTTAATGCCCCATATCCCGTAGCTGGTGTCACTGCCATTAGAGACATATCCGGATGCTGTGACATCAATCCCGTCAATCCCTGGCACAATGCTTTCAATTATGGTATGCTTCAGTGTTGCCCCTGGAAGGAAGGGCTGCATATACCAGGAGCTGCCCCAGCCATTCACATCAACCCCCGGGTGTGGCCTTATATTGAATGTCCCGCTATCATTCACAATGGTCATGAAATGATGTCCTTTGTAATAGAACCTGTGCTGAATCCTGCTTTCATCCAGGAACTGGCTGACAGTGTAATCCTGTGAAAAACCGCTCGGGGCCTCAACAAACACCAGAGGCAGACCTAGTATAAAGCAAAGGATTAAAACAGGAAAATATTTTTTCATTCCAACCTCCGTGCCTGGCCCTTAAACCCTGTTTTTTACTTGGAAGAAATTTTTATAAGCCTTTGTATAAATTAATTAGCAGTTCTTCCCGTAGTTCAATCCCACTGTTGCCAAATCAAAGATATTGACCTTGCCGTCCCCTGTCATATCCGCATTCTCATCCCAATGCTCGTCCCCTGGCCGGGAGCCATAGGCCAGACCAACCGCAGCCAGGTCAAAGATATCAACCTGGCAGTCCCAGTTAACATCCCCATCCAGACAGGGTGCTGTTTTACTGGCGGGATACTGCTCGCAAAGATAGGGGATAAAATCAACACAGCCAAGCTGTGAATTATCAGTGCAGTCATAAATTTTACTGTCTATTTCTGTTTTGGATGCGGTCCCCCACCAGTTGTATTCAGCGCTGACGTTATATGCTCCAGGAACCATAAAATTCCAGTTCTTATTGCTATGTATATTGTTGTAAGAAAAGTTGTTTCCATGGCCCACAAGCCAAACACCCTTGTCATGATGGCTTATAGTATTATACATGAATGTATTATTATCGGAAATGTATGGCTGCAGGCCCACATAATTATTGGTATGGCTTATCGTATTGTTAATGACGAGGTTGTTGGAGCCGCGGTTTAAGTAAAGCGCATAATACTTATTGTAGATTAATTTGTTGTTTTCTATTAAATCATTTATCCCGTACGACAACCATATTCCATTCACATAATTTCTTATCTCGCAGTTTTTGATTGAACCATTATCAAATGTGGCACGAATTCCACTTATACTAGGAGTATTATTTCCAATTAAAATAGAGCCATCACAATCTATATTCACATTGTCTGTGTAGCTGTTTACCCCAGTCGGCAGATGATAGATATCCAGACAGAAGGTGATATCTTCAGTTATAACCATCCCATCAGAGGGTATGGAACATGGCTTCTCCTCCCTTACGATAACATAAAGGCTTCTGGAGATATTGACCTTGCTTCCATCATTAACCCTGACCGTAACAGAATAGATTCCCTTGTCCCCTGCCTGGGTTTGCCATTCAAAAACATTACCACTCTGGATATACCTGGAATCATCAATATAATAGGCCAGGCTGTCCCCGTCCGGATCACTGGCATTCACAGCTATCCTGACCAGCTGGGTTTCATTCACCTTGATATTCCCTATTGGCTCCATTACAGGGAAATCGTTCGTATCGTTTTTGCTGTTCATAATATCCGAATGGCTGGTAATTATCGGAACACTGGAATCCCCCGGGTAATAAACACAGTAACCATCATAGTCAGGATAGGAATCATGGCATAAAATCCAGAACAAATCCCCGTTAAGATTAACATCTTCAATCTTTTTATAAAAACCACTCATCCACTCGTCCCTCAGGCCCCCTTTGACTCCAAACTCATTCAGGGTCACGGGTTTCCTGATTATAGTATTCGCATCAACAGCATGCTCTTCTATCCATTTCAGCATGTTTTCATAGGTATAGTAAGAATTCCAGGGATACATATTCAGTGAAGCGAAATCTATTGAGGGAATCTGGTGATGGGATATGAAGTCCTGGCCGTCATAACCCGCATAGCCGTATTCATTGCTTTTGTTTTTATAGAAGCCGTCTTCACCGGTTGTAACCAGGTGATTCTGGTCAATTATCTTGATATAAGAGCTCATCTCTGATATCCAGTTATACAGCGTCTGCCCGGAGGGGTCAGACCTTGCCCTTGGCTCATTGGCCAGCTGCCATGCAAATATTGCCGGGTCGTCCTTATATTTTACCCCCGTAATGGAATTTGTTCTGTTCAAAAAATAGGCAATATAATTTTTGTAAAGCTCCCTGGTGCAATTGTTTGTGTAGAATGCATCATGCGCTCTGGAGCCGGCAGTCCCGGGCCCGGCATGAGGAGAACATAAATTATAATCCGGTATGGTTTCATTGCACCATCTTGCATACTGGCACATCCCCCCGAAATCACCCCAGTTATTCACCAGGGCAATCATCAGCTTTATTCCCCGGTCCCCTGCCTCCTTAATCAGCCTGTCCAGCCTCTGGACGCCCGACTCATCATAAACACCAGGTTCTGGCTGAAATGAATGGCCCTCTTTCCACATCCCGTCACAGAATCCCCATGTCCTCAGAACCCTCAGGTCCATTGCCTTGGCATCATCCAGGACCTCCTCCACCTGGTTCCAGGGCCTGTAGAAAAGATAATAATTGTTTGTTCCGGAAAAATAGAAAGGCTCTCCGTACAGATAGAACCGGGTCCCGTTAACGCTTACAAACCCGTCCACATCCTGTATACTTGGGTTGTAATCCTGCTGGCCCTGGACAGGCATGGCACTCAAAACAAACAAAAAAACCAATAACCCCAGTCCCGCCTTCACATTCCCCATAATCTAGATAATAACACTAAGAAATTTAAGCACATATTTTCCCGTAATTCAAACCAACGGTAGCAAGGTCAAATATGTTTATAATATCATCTCCTATCAAATCAGCGTTCTCATTCCAGTTTGAATCCCCTGGCTGCGAGCCGAAGGCCAGCCCAACTGCTGCCAGGTCAAATATATCTACCTTGCAGTTGCCATTCACATCCCCGGTAAGTAACATTACACTAACAGAGCCGTTCGCAACATGCACTGGTGTAATCGGGTTTGGGGGTATCTGGTTATCCGAGAGCAGCACGTTCTCCAGCCCCAGGGCACTTGAGCCCTCCCCCAGGGAGGTCATCTCAATCACGGCCAAACTGCCAGAGCCAGACACACCCCAGAGCGTATCGAACCTGGTATTGGCAAAGGTAATCCTCCCCAACGTATTGTTAATTTTAGGACAAAGGTCCTGCCATCCAGCTTCGCACATTTTCATTGAAGTGGTTGCACCGTCCTGGTTCAGGAAATCACCCTCCTCCACATCCAGCACATTCACAATATCAGGGTCAAAATAGAAATCAAACTGCCCTGCAAAAACATCCTCCGGGGTTAATATACTCACAAGAACCGAGAAGTTAGCCCCCAGCGATACCATGGTTTCCTCAGGGCTCACATAAACCTGCGTCATTACTACAAGACATGCACCGCTCTCGCATCCGGAAAGGCACTCCTCCTTCATCTGCCCTGCATCCTGGCTGGAGCAGAAGGAGTCCAGAGTACCAGGATTGTTGCATGTCCAGGTCCTGTAGTCCTGGTATACATGGCCACCTGAACAGTAGGGGTCTCCAACCCATCCGTCTTCTCCGCAGCCCGAGTCATTATAACAGGTTATATTGGGTTTCCCTGGCTTTGCCAAATCAGGGAAGGGATTGAATCCCTGGCTTGAGAAATAGTACCAGTTTGTTCCTGCCACAGAGGGGAATCTCTGGTTTTCAGGCCATCCCCATGGCAGGCCAAGCGAGTAATCACTGAAGGAGTAGGGAACGCCACCGCTTGGGTATACAGTCTTCCCTGCCTCTGAGGTGTAATAATTCCAGTTCGCTGTCTTCCCGGCCACATAATAGGCCGTGGCCATCTGGCCCGTCCCCTCAACCCAGATAGGAACAGAATAATCATTATAGGAGAATCCATCCACTGTGACACCTGCCTCGAAATCCAGCTGGCTTCCCATGTTATTCTTGCAATGGTCCAGCCCGAGGACCAGGTCCTCCCCGTGCAGGCCTTCATCACCCAGTGCGAGCACAGCCATTGTATGGGGGTCAAGCCAAATTTCTGTGTCCCTGAATCCCCTGTAGAAGTAACTGCCAGCCCAGGGCTCCCTGAAGACATAATCCAGCATGCCCCAGGCCATGGCCTCAAGGCGCTCCTTCTCGGTTAGATTGGCTGTCAGGTTGGCAGCGCCCATGAATGCCCCGTAGCAGACGAAGTTGTGCTCTGTTGAAAAGGCCTTCTGCTCATCAAACTGCCACCAGTCTGAACCATAGCACTGCGCGCTGCCCGGTATGTCCCACCAGTTGTTCCCGACACATATCCCTCCATAGCTGTCATGGCCAGGGTTCTTGTCAATCATGGTTTCCAGCCAGCCCAGGGCCTTGTTTTTCATATTCTGGTAGCCCGTATCCTTGGTCTCCTTTTCGTAATAGTTTATCGCAACAACCATCCAGCCGGCTTCCCCGCTGCTCTTTCTCCACTCCAGCATACCATCGCCGTTCTGCGCTGACAAACCTCCCCACCAAGAGCCGTCAGGGTTCTGGCTTATCTCCATCCGGTCCAGTATGCTTCTGGCCCTTGCATATTCCCCTGCATGGGTAAAGGCTACTATGGATGTGGCCTGGTCATATGTGAAAGCAACAGGACAGTCAGGAGGGCAGGATATGTCAGTATGGTTGTCACCCTCATAACTGTCCACTAAACCAGTGGGATAGGCATCCTGCCTGGAGGCCAGCCACTGTATCTGTTCAGAGAGGCCTATGCACTCTCCGTTATCGCATCCCCTGTCGCACACCTCCTTCTGCTGAGCTGTATCGGTATGGGAGCAGTAAGAATCCTTGGTACCCGGGTTATTGCAGGTATAAGCCCTCCAAAGGTCCCAGACATTGTCTCCGGAACAATAGTACTGGTTCAGCCAGCCGTCAGTTCCGCAATCCGAATTATATTGACACTGTATAATACAAGCTCCGTTATCGCACCCATAAGGACAGATCTCCACAAGCCTTTCCTCCATGTATGGGATTTCAAAACATGAGCCCACTGAACAGCCCCGGTCATAATGTGTCCTGAAATGATAGAGGTAGCTTCCTTTGCAATAATTGTTTCCCCATGAACTGTAGGAATCCTCGCCGCAGTCCTTCTGCAGCTGGGGACTCTCTGTGTATGAGCAGTAGGCATTTGTCTGGCCCGGATTGTTACAGGTCCAGGTTCTGTAATCCTGGTATGAGTCATTATTTGAGCAGTAGGGGCTTCTTACAAGCCCGTCATCCCCGCAATCGCTGTTGCCGGAGCAGACCACGAAGCTGGTGCAGGCATCCATTATCTCAGAGCTGCTCAATTCATAATCAAAGAACTTCATCTCGTCATATATCCCGTTGCAGTCAGAATACCAGCCCGCATGTCCCACGTTTATCCAGTTGCTCATGATGAACGTGTCGCAGACATTGATACTCTCGGTGTAGCCCCCGACCCCGTCAACATACACCCTGAATCCGCTGTCGCAGTCCCAGGTTGTGGCAATGCACATCCAGGTGTTTGTATCCGGATATACCCCGTGCGACCATGCCTGGTAGTATTCCATGTTGTCGTCCCTTATCTCTGTCACAATGTGCCTGCTCCCGTAGGTAGGGTGTGTTGCCAGGAATGTCCCGAAGGAGTTCGCTGTTGATAATCCCCCTATCCCCAGCATGCCGCAGTTATAGGTAGCCTGGGGCCTGAATAGAAACACTATAGTGCCCTCGCTTATGGAGACCTTGCCGTTGTTGGGGTAGTTCAGGCTCCCGGAGGAGGGAAGGTGCAGGGCATTTCCAAACACCCCTGTTACAAATGTGCCCCCATACAAACTTCCTCCGTTTGTGCCCACGCTCTCAGAACTTTCAAAGGGTTCATGGAAGGTCAGGAGAGCTCCGGATGAAGCAGCTGCTGCAAAAACAACTACAATCGCAGAAAAAAGGATAAGAATTATTGGGCTTCCCTTCCAGGCCGGTCCATTACCCCCCATAATACCCCAGTTGAATGTTAACAGTAAGAAATTTAAGCCTTTAGCAACTCCTCCCGTAATTAATTCCAACGGTTGCCAGGTCAAATATATTGATTTTTCCGTCGCCATCCGGCGGGGGATGGATATCAGCAGGCTCGCAGAACTCTTCTGGTGCCTGGCCATAGCACAGGCCCACATGGGCAAGGTCGAAAATATTAACAGCACAATCACCATTTACATCGCCTTGGATGGGCATGGGGTCGCAAACGTTTCCTATGCCGTCTCCGTCAGAATCCTCCTGTCCTGGATTATAATCATAGGGGCAGTTATCACAGACATCCCCTACATCATCTCCATGCATTCCGGTTGTTCTTATATAAGAGAATCCTCCACCATTGCAGCCACTCTGCCACCATGTCCAGTGTATGTCCCAATAAGCATCTGAATTTATGATATGCAAGCAGGTGTCGTATTCATCTAGAGTTCCTATATTGCCGTTCCATCCGTCAAAGCAGCCATTGTAATGCAACTGTTGAAAATTAGCATAATAGTCTGTGGTTTCACTTCCACACCTGCCACAAGCCCATTCAATTGTATCAATTCCGGTGTTATAAACAGGTCCGCATTCATCCCTATGTAGGCATACTTCTGGTTCAATGCAGTCTTCTTCAGCCCCATAGTTTGGATGAGTAAATGTTATTGCACCCTCACTATCTTCTTGTCCCGGGTTATAATCATAAGGGCAATTATCAATACTATTATTAACTCCATCACCATCTACATCGTCCTCTGTTCCTATGTGTATAATTTTTACATCTACCTTGTATATCAGTGCAGTAAGAACACCCTGGGAAGACAAAACATCCCAATTATCATTTCCTGTTCCGCCAAAAACATAAACCTCAGAATATGGATTATCCTCTGGTATCTCCAAAATAAAGATATAAGATTTTGTTTCTCCTGCCAATAGATTAGTTGGTGTTAGATTAAAGTAAAGCTCTTCATAATGGGTTTCGTTCTCAAAATTCATCCCCAAAACAAATGCCCAGTATGTTAAATTAAATGCCTCGTTATTTTTTACAGTTACATTCACTTTTACTGTATCTCCATTTTTGAAGAGAGTAGCATTTGATTTTAGCTTTGCATCTATTCTCAATAAAGTAGCATTTATTTCCAGATCATCTGTCAGATTAATCATCATATTTTTATCATCAAATACTTCAAATGCTATTGTTGTATAATCTTCTAAAATATCATTTTCATCATTTATATCAAGTTCGTAAAGATCTACCTGAAGATCTATAAATTCAAAATAGCCATTCTCTTCTGTTTCATCTTCTAACCATATCGTCCCATCATCATTTTCTAATTCTATTGGCACATCAGCTAATGGTTCATTATCAGTATTGAAAATATACCCCCAGATAGTTTTACCTGTTTCCAGTGTTATATTGAGATAAATAATTTCGCCACTAGTTATACTTACCCTGGTTATATAATTAACTAGATTACTGTCGTAAGGAGGATAAACGTAAAGAGTATACTCTCCAGTTTTTAATCCTTTTAATTCATAAAATCCACTCTCATCTGTGTAATCATAAGCATAATCAGGTCCATCTACCCAGATGTCTGCATTATAAACAGGATCTCCATTGTAATCAAATACATATCCTGTAATAATTGCACCTTTTTGTAAAGTTATATTAAGATAAGTTATTTCACCAACTGTTATATTTATTGTAGTTTCATACTCAACTAGATCACTACCATACGGGGGATAGACATAAAGCGTATATTCTCCGGTTCCCAGTCCTATCAGCTCATAATTTCCATTCTCGTCTGTGTAATCATAAGCATAATCAGGTCCATCTACCCAGATGTTTGCATTATAAACAGGATCTCCATTGTAATCAAATACATATCCTGTAATAATTGCACCTTTTTGTAAAGTTATATTAAGATAGGTAGTTTCACCAGCAGTTATATTGATTTTAGTTTCATATCCAGCTAAATCACTTCCATATGGAGGCTCAACATAAAGCGTATATTCTCCGGTTCCCAGCCCTATCAGCTCATAATTTCCATTTTCATCTGTATAATCATAGCCATAACTTGGACCATCAACCCAGATATCCGCATATTCAACAGGGTTTCCATTGTAATCAAACACATAGCCGGTTAATATACCCCCTTTCGGTAAAATAATATCAACAGTAGTGGTTTCCCCAAGGTTCACACTTGCATCTGTTGAATTCTTTACTAGATTAAACCCATAAGGCGGGTAAGCTGTAACTGTGTATTCCCCTGCCTCCAGCCCGACTATTCTATAATGTCCTGTCTCGTTTGTAGAGTCATATTCACAATCCCAAGGGTTTCCATACAAACATAATTCTACCCATGCATCATATACCCCAGTTCCATTTTCATCAATTACCCTTCCTGCTATTACACCCCCTACTGGAAGAACGATATCAGCTATTGCTGTCATATCTACATCAACAAAAACACTGGTTGAATTTTTTACCAGATTTGTTCCAGAAGGTGGGTAGGCTGTTATATTATAATCTCCCTTTAGCAATCTCTTTATTTCATAATCACCTGTAAGATTTGCATAGGTATCCTCATGGGATGGGCCTGAAGCTACTACATAGGCATTAGAGATCCCTGTTCCGTTTTCATAAATTGCCTTGCCTCTAACATTTCCGCCCTGGAATTTCCCCAGCACAAAATTTGCAGTAGTTGTCTGCCCTAGAACAACATTAACTGTTTTAGAATCATCAGCGAAATCTGTTTCTGACCCATCAACATTTACTGTATATGTTCCAGCTTCTAGCCTTGGGATAACATAATCTCCATTCTCATCAGTTCTGTACCTTGCTGTCTCATAACCACTTAGATAAATGATTATGTTGGGTATTCCTGTTCCATTTATATCTGTTATATTTCCTGCAATGCTTCCTGCAAGTTCCAATGTGAAATTCTGAACAATTGTCTGGCCAGCAGTTATGAAAATATAAGCAGATGCTGTCATAAGATTCGGGTCTGAAGGCTCTACGCGTATCGTATATGTTCCTGTTTCCAATCCAATGATTCTGTAACTGCCATCAATATCAGTGATTGTGGAGATGGAAAGGGGTCCGACAGCATATATATATGCATCAGGGGCGGGGTCTCCGTTAATATCTGTTACAAAACCAGTAATTATTCCGCCTCCATAAAATTGCGTGTAGTTGTATGCTGAGGTATTATAAACATCCCAGCCATAATCAATCAAACTTCCATTTTCATCATGTAAAGTGATGTGCGTTAATGTATATGGTCCATTTATACCCTTTTCGTAAATTTCTAGACCATCAAATCCCAAATTAATTGTTTGAATACCTGCATCAAAATAACTAGAATCACTTGTTTTTACTATTGCAGTTTCATTAGCATATAGCCAAAATACACCACTGTAATTCCCTGGTTCATTTACATTTATTTCCATTTCTATAACCAGATAGTCGTACAAACCATCACTATCTTCATCTACTCCATAATCACTGAAGTTGCCAGTAAATTCTACAAGGGGTTTTTCAAATTCTGTATAATTGTAAGCTGATGTATTATAAGCTTCATGTAGAAAATCAATAACATTATTTTCATTATATACAGATAAATCTCTTAAAATGTAAGGTCCATTTATTTTGTTTTTGTAAATCAACAGCCCATCAAAATTTAAACCTATTTCATTTTCTCCCTTGTTAAGGTATGTTGAATTAAATGCAGAATCAATTTTATTACCTATACTATCATAAAGAAAACCGTGAACCGTATAGTTCATGGAATCGGTAATGTTTATTCTTACATTGATTTGCAAATAATCATAGAGACCATTTTCGTTTGTATCCAGCCCTGAATCAGAAAATCCTATAACTCCTTCTTCTGGTCTTTGGAATTCTGAATAGTAATAATAAGATGTATTATATGCATCAATTCTGAAATCCATTAAATCATAGCTCGAATTATACAGCTCAATCTCTATCAATCTGAAATATCCGTTTATCCTGCTCTTGTAAATAATAGAACCATTGAAAATCAATTTTAGAGAATGATTCCCTATATCTAAGAAAGACTCATTTATATATTGGTAGTCGTTACCACTAAGATCTTCTAGCATTGCAAATAACGTATAATTCCCTGTTCGGTTTACTTCAACTCCCAATTCTATGACAAGATTGTCAAATAGACCATCCCCATCTATGTCATCACCATAATCAGAATATATACCAGTGAAAAAGCCTGTTGGATTCTCTGGTATGTCAGATAATATACCTGTCAAATCCGAAGAAGCAGCCAATAAACTACTAAATGGGCCATAAGATGGATCTGTTTGCTGACCCGGGTTTGCCCAATCCAAATTTTTTACAGAACCAAGACTCCAGCTACATTCAGCGTTATACGCACGGGGCTCAGAATAATGACCAAAATCATTTCTCCATAACGGAGGGCTATGAGCAGTGTCCGGGTAGGTATTTCTTTTTGTGGTATTATATCCATATGAAGGTTCTAAAGAGTCAGGAAAATGGTCTCCATCCTTATCAAGACTACCCTTATGCCCAGTAGGCCAGAAACCCCACCAATCATTGTAATGAACATCTTCATGTACAATGGTGGCTGCGAAATTATCAATGCCTTTAAAAGACTTTCCACACCAGCTACTGTAGAATTGCTCTGCTGCAGATGAGCATATTATTATATAACGAGACCCATATCTAAAACACCCGTAGGCATTGCCTCCACATGTCAGCCAACACCATACCGAATATTTTGTTTTAGGATCACCAACACTGCTTATTTTATTCCAATATCTAAACCAATTAGGTATCCAAAATCTAAAACTATCGTGTCCATATTTATCAAAAAACAGTTTAAACTCTTTAATTTCCGAGTCAATTCCTGTGTCACCTGTATGAATATTTTTAAAACTTATGAATAAGTAGACTTTTTGATTTCCATGCGTACCTGGGGCTGGTTTATAAGTAAATTTATTCTCTTCAGTGAACTCGCTTATGGTTTCTTTATCGTTTTCAATCACCCAATAATAATCTTCTATCTCAAAATTTGGGCTGGATTCAATCTCAGCAGTAAGGGTAACCGGCTTTTTTGTTGTAGGATTTTTTGGTTCTATATGAATATCTATTATACGTGGTTCTGTTTCTATATTAACAACAACCTCATCCATCCTTTCATAGCTGTAAGGACTGGGCCAGCATTCTCCTGCACATCCCTGGCCAACCACTCTTATTAAATATTGATCATCACCCTCGGGTGGCTCAGGAATTGTAAATGACCTGCTGAATGAAAATGTTCCGGTCTGGACGCCATGTTGGTGTTCAGCTTTTAAGGTCCATCCCGCATCGCTTGGGTATTTACCATATATTCGGAAATAGTAACTCGGACAGTATATTGCAGCTGAAAATGACACTGCTACTGTTATTTCTCCTGGACAAGCAGATTCAGGAGCTGATATGATATGTAAATATGGAATATATGTTGAAAGAAGGGTCATAGGAGCAGTTGGTTTTACCACCCCACCCTTTTCATCAACATAATCCAAAAACAGAGAAAAGGCTTGTAATTTCTCTTCATCTGTTTCTGAAGGGCTGACAGCAATAACCATAGGGTCTTTTGTTTCATTATGTTCATCATATTCATCTTTTAGGTAATCAAAATAATCATCAGATGAAATTTCATTGAAGATATTGTTATCCAGCAAAATCTCCTTTTCTCCAATTTTAATGTCAGAGATGGGGACAGCAGAAAAATCAGTGGTTACCGGATAGGGGAATGTAACCTTTCCAACCATCTTTGCATAGGGGCATTTCACAAATGTTTCTTCTGCATCAAAAAAAGCTGTGATGGATTTCATTCCAATTTCTTGAAGGATTTTAATCGTATCATCATTGTAATCGAGATTTTGCGGTTTGAAGTCAGCAATGTTTTTTGGCTTATTAACGGCATTTTTAACAGCAGAAACAGACTTATTTATAATTTCAAGCTGTTCTGCATAATCAAGTAATGATAAGTTTTCCTTTTCCCATCCATAAACACCTATATAATGCCCCCTTTCTTCAATCTCTCTTACAATTTTTTGATTTGCTTCTGCAAATTTTCCGGTGACAAATACGCTTGTAATCCAGCCATGTGATTCTATTTTGTTTAAGATTTCTTGAACCTGTTTTGCATCCTCTCCATTTTCTATATCCACTTGTATGTTAACTACAAGAGGCTTGGAATCCTGTGACCCAAAAGATGGACAACTAACCGCAGAAACAGAATTTATACTGGAGATTAAAATAACAACCAATAAAATAATTAAAAAAGCCCCCAAACCCCTAATCATATCTTTATCTTAACAGAAAGAAATAAAAGCTTAAGCACACTCCTGACCATAGTTCAAACCAACGGTAGCAAGGTCAAATATATTGATTTTTCCATCCCCATCCGGCGGGGGATGGATATCAGCAGGCTCGCAAAAACCTTCCGGTTCCTTGCCATAGCACAGGCCCACATGGGCAAGGTCAAATATGTTAACAGTGCAGTCACCGTTGACATCGCCTGGAAGAGCGCCGAGATAGATTTCCTTTACATCCACTTTGTATATCAGCGCTGTACGATTGCCTAGGGAAGATACGACATCCCAATTATCATTTCCTGTTCCACCGAAAAGATAAAGTTTATCATATGTATTGTTTTCTGGTATTTTGTATGTAAAAACAAAGGATTTTGTCTTCTCTGCCAATAGACTGGTTGGCGTTAGATTAAAGTAAAGCTCTTCATAATGTGTTTCATTTTCAAAATTCACTCCAAAAACAGCTCCCCAGTTTGTTAAATTAAATGCCTCGTTATTTGTTACAGTCACGTTTGCTTTTATGGTATCTCCATTTTCAAATTTGGAAGCATTTAATTCAAGTCTTGCGTCTATTTTAAGCAAAGTAACATTTATTTCCAAATCATCTGTTAAATTAATCATCATATTTTTATCATCAAATACTTCAAATGCTATTGTTGTATAATCTTCTAAAATACCATCTTCATCATTTATATCCAATTCATAAAGACCCTCTTCTAGATTTGTGAATTCAAAATATCCCTCAGCATCTGTTGTATCTTCCAACCACATGGTCCAGCCTTCATCTTCTAATTCTACAGGAACATTTGCTAAAGGATTGCCAGAGGAATTAAAAACATAGCCGGAGATTAAGCTTCTGTTAACCTCGGTATCTACCTGTATCATTCTCCCCCACACCTCTTGATATGTTAATGCATTAAGCGGACCCATACTTGAATTTACAGTGAAGTTGCCATTTCCTACTCCTCCCCATAAATCCAGTTCTGGATGGGTGTTATTTTCGGGGATTGTCAGAGGAATGATAAAGGAATTGGTTTCCCCGGCCGACAGGTTAATCGGAGCGACAACATTGAAATCTAACTCCTCATACTCTTCATTCTCATATTCCAAACCCGCGACTGCACCCCAATTGATCAAATCATAAACATCATTGTTTCTTGCCGTAATGTTCACTTCTATTATATCCCCATTGATATAGGAAGGAGAATCTGTGGTCATATCGACAATATCGATGCGCCATAAGGTAAAGTTCATCTCCAAATCCTGTGTTAGATTGACTGTATTTTCGTCATCTAATTCCACTGATGTATATTCCAATAACCTTGGCCATTCTCCGTTTATCTCAATATCATACCATCCACTAGAAATATTTGTAAACTCAAAATAACCGTTTTCATTTGTGGTGTTAACCCATCCCATCCCATTTTGTACATTTTCAAGCCACACAGGAACATTACTTAAGGCATCGCCAGTGGTGTTGAACATGTAACCAGATATCTTAACAAGGGTTCTGCCCTTTTGTAAAACAAAATCGGCACTGGTTGTCTGCCCTAATGTAACATCAACTGTTTTGGAATCATCCAAAAATTCTGTCTCGAATGCATCTGTATTGACCGTGTAGGTTCCAGCATACAATCCCGGTATTACATAGCTCCCGTTCTCATCAACCGAGTGCCTGGGCATTTCATAACCGCCCAAGAACATGTAAACATTGGTTACTGGTGTTCCGTTAATATCGGTTACCTTACCTGTAATGCTTCCTGCCTGAGCCAATGTGAAATTCATGGCTGCTGTCTCACCCTCCGAAACAAAAACCCATCCAAAAGTCTCAAACAGGTTCGGGTCTGCTGGAATTACATTTATTTCGTAATCTCCTGTTCCCAGGCCAGTCAGATTATAAAATCCGTTGGTATCAGAAACAGCTGTTTCATAGCCTGTTCCACTCGTTTCAAAAATTTCCACCATTGCATCAGAGACAGGAATCCCATTGTAATCTTTTATATATCCCTCAACAGTGCCGCCCTCTTTCAGGGTGAAGTTAATGATTTTTGTTTCATCCGCGCCAAGGTTCGTTATTACGGAATCGCTCAACAGATTATTATCAGAGATTACTTCAGCCTCCACCATGTAGACTCCCTCCTCCAGCCTGGGAAGAACATAGCTCCCATTTCCATCCGTGATATCATAATAATATTCGTTCTCACCCCCGGGTTTTCTTATAATGAAGTCATCAATTCTGAAATCCGTATCTGTTCCCTGTTCAAAATCCTCATGAAATATCCTTATTGTGAAATTTCCGAGATTTACTCCATCCCAATCAGAGATAAGATTGCCGTCTATGTACCCGGAAATCCTTTGCCCGGATTTGTCATATTCCAGCCTCCATTTATGGTAATTAACATCTTCATCATAAAAGAATTCAATTACGCCGGGATGCTCTGTATGGCCATAACCCAAATCACCTGTTAATGAATAAACATCACTGTTGGCCATTATCCTTACCCATTTCCCGTCCTCACCAAAGATTCCAAGGGAGAGAAATCCTGTTTCACCCCACAAAGCCCCGCTCCTAAGTTTAACATCAATCTCCACTGCTATAGATTCGTCAAACCTCTCTTTTGTCTCAAGGATATCCCACTGGTTTACATTATCTGCTGTTATCCCGCTTATTCTTATTTCCCCGCCCGTTTCAGCGATTGTTATGCCTGCATCATCTATGTTCATTGTCCAGTTATTTGCATCCAGATAATTGTCATCAAAATCGTCCCAGAACAGGATATTTTCAGGGGTGGCTGAAACAAACACCCTGGGGACAGGGTTTTCGTTGTAATCTTTTACAAATCCCTCAATCCCTCCTACGGGCTGGAATATGGAATAATCGTATTCCGAGGTGGTATATGCATTGGAGCGGTTGTCTGTCAGATTCCCTTCCCCGTCAAAAATAAAGAGGTAGCTCAGGTTAAACCTGCCATTTGTTTTATTCTCATATATATAAGAGCCTCCAAATGGCAATTCAACCGTCTGCAGGCCATTATCCAGATAGGACTCATTCAGGGCAAACACCAAAAAATCATCCCTGCTCAAGACACCTATTACACTATAGTCCCCCGGCTCCGTATTATTGACACCAACCCCTATTGCCAGATAATCATAATATCCGTCATTGTCCTTGTCCACCAGATATTCGGAATAAGAATCAGTGAATTCTGCCGTGCCAGTACTTAATGCACCAAACACGGAGGATGACTGGGAAGATGAGCCTCCCCAGCTGGAGCAGTCCCTTATCTTTTTTATTATTAATTTTATCATATCAATTGCATCCTTTGCACATTCAGCACACGCCGGATTTGAAGCAAGACAATAGGCGCAGGCTCCCAGAAGCACCAAAGATTCTGGCGGGGCCGCAAATGCTGCCGCACATATCCCGCCGCAGGGGCCAATACATGGTGAACAGGATTTTATAATGCTTAATGCGGCATATCCCATCTCCAGCAGCTCGTCCCAGTCCTCAATGCAGTAGGTCTTTATCCATTTGTCATACTTGGTTTCATAGCCATAAGACCAGGGCCAGCAGGTCCCGTGGCATGCCCTGCCCACACCCCTTACAATATAGTAATTCGGCAGAAAGGAGAATGGTATCTTTATGTTTCTGCTGAATGAATGCCTGTCAATAGGAGCCCCATACTTGACGTGTTTGCTTCTCAGTTTCCAAAACCATTGATTGGCGTATTTCCCATAAAGCTTTACGAAGTAGTTGGGGCAGTCGCAGTGCGCAGAATACTCTATGCGAAGATTTACACTGCTCCCCGCTTTTGCCACATCCGGTCCGTATATCATCAAATCTGATATATAGGGATTTGCCTTTGTGGTCATGAAATCTGTCATCACCACCATGCCGTTATTCCCCTGGACATAATCCAGGAAACTGGCAAACACCTCCAGCCTTTCCTCATCAGAACCAATTACCGAGGCATGCACAACCACGGTGAATGGTTCTTTAGTAACAAGGCTCTCATCGTATCTTTTTGTCAAGTAACCAAGATAATCCTTTGGACTTGCACCAGTATCAAAAATAACCTCGTCTACTAAAGGGATATCCTCAGAACCCTCCTTTATCGTTGCAACCGGTATGGCCACAAACCCGTAATCCGTATGATAGGGATGGGTCTTGGTTTCCGAGGCAAGGAAACCTGCATTTGACCTTACCTTAAGTTCTTGCAATGCTTTGAAGGTGTCCTCGTTCTGCCTAAGACCTTGGGGCTTGAAATCCGCAATGTATGCATAATAGAAATTGTTTATCGCCTTCCTCACCGCCGTAAATGATTTGTTTATAAGATTGAGCTGTTCCCTGTAATCAAGCAGGGTCAGGTCCTCCCCGCTTTCCCATCCCCCTACCCCTATCTGGTGCCTTCTGTCATGAATATCCTTCACAACTTCGGGATGCTTTTCTGCAAAATCTCCGGTGAAATAAACGGTTATGCTCCAGCCCCTTTTCTCTATTTCACCAAGTATCCTGTAAACCCAATCCCTGTCCCCATTCCCTACATCAACCTGGACATTCACCAGAACCGGTTTTTGGGCATGTGTATAACTGCCATAACGCAATACATCTTCTTGGGCCTGAGGCTCCCCTGCCAGATATTCACAAGCATCATTTGCAAGCTCGGTTTCTTCTGTTTTTAAAATTACGTTTGAGGTTATATTGCCCCTGGTTGCAAAATACCCCATTGCTAAACCTGAAACTAAAATCACAGCAACTGTCAACCAGATTGACAGCTTCCATTTCATAAGATGCCCACCCCCAAACTTCAGGTGTCAAGAAGAATTCAGGTTTTTTAATATTAACAGTAAGTTTTAAAAAGCTTTGCTCATGTCATATTATAGGTATAATGTTCAGCAACTTCTTCCATAATTAATTCCAACGGTTGCCAAATCAAATATATTGATAACTCCATCAGGCTTCACATCAGCCTGCTCACAATTGCTCCAGCATTCTTGAGTTGATGAGCAGCCGTAACATAAGCCTACTGCAGCCAGGTCAAATATATTGACAACACAGTTGCCATCCACATCACCGGGTAATTCTCCCAGTAAGGACGAAAGCGACAAATAAATGTATTCCTGCTGATGTGCGGGAACACTGCCTTTTGCATTTGCCACCCAGAATTCCCTGCTTCCAGGAGCAAACACCACACTGTGCAAGGTTTCTGCTGCACTAACCGGTGATGTTTGCAAAAACTGCATGGCCTTGCCGGGATTTATATTTCCGTAATTGCCTTCAATGAGCTCTCTCAACTTATCGTAACGGAGCCATGAATCGCTCTCTAAGAGATAAGTTAAAAAAGGTTGGGGATAACTTACTTCATAATATGCTGCCTGGAGTGCCTGGAGTCCAGGGTCAGTGTAATGGTTGGTTCTGCGGAGGGCGTTGTTTATGCTTGAAGAATATGGAGGGATGCTTTCTGCGGAATCCCCGGGGATAAAAACCTTGACATGGTTATCGGAGATTTCCAGAGCACGCGCATCCGCAGGGCCCCCGAGCATGATATTCCACCCAGCTGTTCGGGAGGTTTGGGATATTATAGTCACTGCATCGTTCAGATTGTCAGAATACTGCAGCACCTTCCTTATCATGAACATATGGGGCATGCCGTTCAGGGTCTGGTCTGTTGTATCAGAAACCATCTGTCCAAGGGAAACCCCGTGCCCGTTCATCCCTGTCAAGGCCCCCATGAGCCCGGCCCAGCTTACAGATACAAAGGCATTTCCATTATCTGGTTCATATACTATTACCAGAGCATTCTCTTGTATGCCGCTCTCAAGTGTCCAGTCCAGGTTTAGTCCATGATAAACATTTCCATCAGCAGTTGCGGAATCCAGAGCCACGAAATTACTGCAAAGAAACTGGGGCACGGCTTTGGATGAGCCTAAACCCTGTCCGCCAGATCTTACTGCACCCAGGCCAGACCTTATTACATCCAGGTGTGTATGCAGGATAAGCAGGTCTGTGTAGGAAACATTTGCCCCCTCAGCCAGTCCCTGCATTTCTTCCTTGTATTCCTGGGGAATATATGGTTCCATCATATTAGAAGAGTCAAGCAGATACTCATAAGAATAACCCCAGTTACCTATAATAAAATCATAAAGATACCTCTGGCCATTCTCTTGCACCTGTTCTTTGAGCAGTGTGCCGTGCTGGTAACCCATCTCATACGGGGAGCCTTTCAGATGAAGGACCAGCAGACCGTTAATGTTTTCCAGGTATCCTTCACCGTATGCGGCAATAACAGAAGAAGAATCAGCTGAGCTCACAGAACTTAACATAACAACAAAAATGACCAAAGCCAGAAAACCCCTTTTCTCCATGGCTTTATATTGGAGCAAAGAAATAAAAGGTTAACGACATTATCAGAAATTAGCAGCTTCGCCCGTAATTCAAGCCCACGGTGGCCAGGTCAAAGATATTGATTAGGCCGTCTCCTGTCAAATCTGCCTTCTGACAATTCCCGCTTGCACTCTGCCCATAGCAAAGGCCCACTGCAGCCAGGTCAAAGATGTTAACCGTACAATCATCATTAACATCAGCCGTTAGTTCGCTATTGTCAAAAAGGTCTTTGCAGGAAGGGTCATCCGGATAGTCTGTCAAGCCATCGCCATCATTATCTATCCTGTCATTGCATTGCTCATTTAGGTCGCAGGCATCCCCTATGCCATCATCATCAGAATCATCTTGGTCTGGATTAGCTATATCAGGACAGTTATCTTCATCATTTGGAATTCCATCACTATCAACGTCACAATCCTCTGGACAATTATCTATATCTTCACCAAATCTACATAAACCATCTCCACATGTTTCCACACTTAAATTAATTTCAGATCTATTCAAATCAGACCAGTTCTCTGCTGTTAATATGCATGTTTCCATAGGCTGTATAACAATATCATCATAATATACTGTTGGAAGTTGCTGGTTATTAAAAACATCCTCCATATCTTCCTCAGGGATCTCAGTTGTCTGAAATTCTATAGAGTAGGTTACCTCTTTATCTCCGCGGTTGGTATAGGTAAGGAAATTAGAATCCGGGTCTATTCTGAAAACTGCCTTGGAACCAGCATATATTGTTGCATTCTTAACTTTGAATACCCTTTCAGAAGAATTTTCTTCTGGGTCTAGCTTTTTAACTATTTCAAGTGAATATGTCTTTTCAGCATCAGATGTTTCTATTGACATTGTATCTAATGAGGGATTAATACTGAATGTATCTTTTGTGTTTTCATTAACTTCAACATCATGCACAACAAATATAGATAAATTGCCAAGCATGTAACCACTATAGCTTCCATTTGTACGACCCCTAACCTTCATCTTATAATCTCCTGGAGCTAATACATATAGCTGGGGTATTGGATATTCACTACTATTACCATCACCATAAATAGGTAATATCGTTGCATTAGGTATCTCGGATATGCCTGTTCCATCCTCTTTAAATCCTAAAATTCTTCCTTCAGCATCTTCAATTTGGGCATCTGCTTCACTAAGATGAGAAATAATTCCAATTAAAGTAGCAAAAGTAGTAGCAACACCAGGAAGAACATATACCCCTACGGGTATGTCTACATCACCATCAAATTTCGAATAAGGTAGATAGCCTATGCGATCAAAAGTCTCATCATCACCACCACCAGCCCATACACTACCACCTGCCATTTTGAAAGAGTATGTATTGAAGTTTTCATTTATATCAATATGGGGGTAATCCTCTCTCTCGATCCGTTGGATGTTTCCAGTGGAATCAAGGAAATAATCTGTTTCCAAATTTTTGGTGGTAAGAGATTCGACATTTGAGTCATAGACATATATCTTGGCGTTCTTGATACCGTAATCCTCTGTTTCCACTATACTGTCTACAACCACTGTATGTCCTGCAACACTCCCCCCTCCCCTATCCTCCAGAATAGCTATCATGCCATACTTATTATTAGCAAGGTCATTTTTAGCCTTGGTTAAAACATTCTCAGCTCCCCAATAACTCGAGTCTAAGTAATGATAAATCATTGCATCTGAGACTGTCATTCCCTGCATTGCTTTGATGTGGTTTCTTAAATCTGTTCCACGATATAAGTCTTTAACTTCAGAGGCAGAAGAAGAATAATCCGAAACAGATTTATCACCATAATAAAATTGAAGACTCGATATACTCATTCCAGTGCACTGTCCCTCAGGTGCAGCGTTCTCATAAAAGGAATAGTAATCCCATGCAAAGGGCGATTTACCATCACACCACTTCCAGCAACATAAACATACCTCGCAGTTTGAAAAGGTTTCCTTATAATTTCCATAGCCACACCCGCATCCCCCTTTTGTACACCAGCAATCACCATACGATAATTCAGTTCCGCTAGGATTACCAAACTTGAAACCATAATTCCACTGAAACCATCCAATGCATCTCCACGTCGGATCACAATGAGGATCATAAGAACACTCGCACCAATCTCCCTGATCTGGGTTATAAACCATAGGACAGTTATCATTAATATCTGGAACCCCATCATTATCATTATCATCATCACATACATCACCTAAGCCATCTAAATCATGATTAGCTTGATCAGGATTATAAACATCAGGGCAGTTGTCACACGCATCTCCAACTCCATCTCCCTCTGGTTCACTATCATTCTGATCAAAGTTTGCAACAAATTGGCAGTTATCATCACAATAGGTTGTATCGCCTCCGACGCATTTCTTGTCTCCCACAGTCCTACTTGAATCGCCATCATCTAATATGCAATCATTATCATCATCTGGGTCGCAAACATCTCCCATTCCATCTCCATCATTGTCTTCCTGCTTTAGATTAGAAACAAATTGGCAGTTATCATCGCAATAGGTTGTATCGCCTCCGACGCATTTCTTGTCTCCCACAATCCCATTTAAATCACCATCATCTAATATCCCGTCACCATCCACATCATCATCACAAGCATCTCCCATGTCATCAGAATCTGTATCGTTTTGGTCTGGGTTGGGAACAAGAGGGCAGTTATCAGCAGGGCAGGTATTAGCAGGATATCCCGGATTACCATAATCATCTCCATCAGAATCTGTACAATTATCATCAATATCTGGAACCCCATCATAATCATCATCTGGGTCACAAACATCTCCACAATGTGGATCTTGTAACCATTTACCATCCCAATAACTAGAATTTTCCTTTAATGCATCACAATCTCCATCTGCATCTACTTGATCTGGATTATTAAAATAAGGACAGTTATCACAGACATCTCCTATACCATCTCCAGCAGGATACTCGC
Organism: Candidatus Aenigmatarchaeota archaeon; assembly: GCA_030619735.1. Lineage (GTDB taxonomy): Archaea > Aenigmatarchaeota > Aenigmatarchaeia > QMZP01 > JAUXAV01 > JAUXAV01. The sequence goes on from JAUXAV010000002.1 coordinate 25,559, forward strand.
TATCTGTTTGATTTGGATTAAAAACAAATTGGCAGTTATCATCGCATCTGTATGTATCGCCTCCGACGCACTTATCTCCATCACCATACGATCCATCATCTAATATGCCATCATTATCATCATCTGGGTCACAAGCATCTCCACAATGTGGATCTTGTAACCATTTAGTGTCATCCCAATAACTAGGATCTTGCTTTAATGCATCACAATCACCATCAGCATCATTCTGGCCCCAATTATAAACATCGCGACAGTTATCACAAACATCTCCTGTTCTGTCTTCATCTTCATCTTCTTGCTCTGGATTATAACCATCAGGGCAGTTATCTACAGCGTCTGGAATGCCGTCGAAATCAGCATCTGGCTTGCACTTACCATAAGCCCCAGCATAATAAATGCTGTAAATTTCTTCTTCTGAAAGCGCTCTATTGTAGATTTCAATTTCATCAAGAAGACCATCAAGAGGATCAGAAGGTGAACTGAATCCAACACCATTGCCAGGAGCAACTGCTGTTCCACTTACCGAAAAGTTACCAACTTCTTCACCATCTACATATAATCTCATATAACTGCCATCATAGGTTCCAGCAACAAGATACCAAACTCCGATTTCCAGAGTATCCGGAACAAAAATATGTTGTAGCACATCATCAATTTTCACGAAGAATTCAAGTTGATTAGGCGAATCACTATCATGAGAGCATTGCAACATAAATTTTTTACCACATGTCACCAAACGTTGAACTTGATTTTCTGGCATTGAGTTAAGGTATACCCATGCATCAATTGTAAACTCTTGCAAACCATCAATGCCTTTTCCAGGAGCTGACATATGATCATCAATGCCATCAAAAAAGAAAGCTTCCCCAACTTTGCCAGTAGCATATGTTGCTCCATTCTCGTATGTTGCTCCATTCTTTAGATAGGAACACCACCAGTAGATAGCATCATTACCATCTTCTATATCATCTGTATATCCATCACCTGTCCACCAGCTTACTAAACCAGAAGGGAGGTCATCACACTCACATTCAGCATCTATTCCATCTCCATCTGGGTCTGAACCTGTTTCCATATAACCTGAATTAACATCACAGATATTATTAGTACACTCGCAACTATCTTTACATGTATTAGCAATATCGCTATAGTCTCTATAAGTTCCTTCATAACAACCATCTAAATCATCACAGTCTGTAGCCAGACAATCTGCATCACTTTCACATTCAGC
>JAUXAV010000231.1 GCA_030619735.1 Candidatus Aenigmatarchaeota archaeon
AGTTTATCAGCCTGAGGAAGGTAGATTAATATGGCAACTGAAATTGAATTACTCGGGAAATTGAGCACCGAGCAGACAGCCATCAGCACGGCTGACCTGGCTGAAAAAGTTCAGGCAGGAAGAGAGGGGACACGTAAGCAGCTGACGAGGCTGAAAGCCAAAGGCCATGTCGGGGGTGATAGCCAGGAAGGCTGGATTATAACTGAGGAGGGTAAAAAGGCCTTGGGGCTTGGCGCTGAGCAGTCCTCGATGATAGCCGAAGGTGTTACTCCCAGGCAGATGTTTGAGGAATTTGGCCGGCTAATAGGGATAAGACAGGAAAGGATCGCCCTGGTCACTCGTATTGTCTGGAGCGGCGATCACACTAACATGGTATGGGTATGGAATGCCCTCGGCCAGGCGGATATAGATGTTGACCTGAAGAGGGTTTGGCTCAACTCCTGGCGAGCTTATCTTCAAAAAGGCATTCCCGTGGAGCTTGAAAAAGAGCTGGTCGAGCCTGTGGGAAAAGCTGAGGTTAAGCCAGGTGCTGGGCCGAGAGTTGAAGGAGGCAGAAGTTATATCCTGCAGGAAGACTTGCCAGTTTATGTCGGTAAAAACCTCGGTGACCTAACCTATGAGGATGCTCTTGACCTAGCAAGGATAAGGGGAGGCAGAGCAGCTCGACGTGGAGATGGAGCCCCCGGCCAGCAGTGGGGACCAGACGAGATTCTTAAGATAGTAAAGGCGGTGCAGGAATTTGTACCTAGCGGCGCAGCTACACCAAAGTCTTACGTGGTTTCCCGCGGGGAGGAAGGGAAGGCAGTAGTTCAGGAGGTGGAACCAGGTAAGCCAGTGGTCGTGGAACAGCCAATCAGCCAACCCGGGTCCACCTACATGGTGAATCCTGAGGGCGATGTTAAGGAATTAAAGCCCGGGGAGCCAATAGTAGTAGTCAAGCAGCCAGCCGCCACCACACCACCCCAGAAAACCTTCATAGTTAAGCAAACGCCTGAGGGCACTACTGTTGTTGAGGAGCATGACCTCAGCAAGCCGATTATAATACAGGCTGGTGCTCCTGGGGGTGGTCTCCCGGCCATGTTTCCATTCCCAGCTATGGGTGCCGACGGCAAGCCGATAGTTGGTCAGGATGGTAAGCCCGTTTATGTTGATATAGAGCCGATGCTGAAGTGGATGGGCTTTCAGAGTGAGCAAAGAAGGTCTGACGAGCGCCATGGTGCTATAATGGGGCTTGCTCAAACGATGAAGGAAAACTTGCCCATTGCTGTCGAGGCCTTCAATAGAGCAGTGTCAGAGGTGAAAGGTAAGGCTCCAGAATCAACAGCCCAACAGTACGAATGTGGTGAGTGTCATGCGAAATTTACCTTACCTCGGGTACCTGGGGAAGATGAAATGGTAGAATGCCCTAATTGTCACCTCCAGTGGCCTGCGAAGGAGGTAATGAGCGCATGAGGGACATATTACGGAGCACAGCTAGATACTTTGTATTGATTAGAGCTGTCACCGACATTAAGAACAGAGCAAAGGGAATAGGCATCGATAATATCAAGACCTTGGTTGAGGACGGTCGCAGTATAACTGAGATTTATCTTGAGGACAGCTCACCAGATAAAAAGGCGCAAAAAAGGCGGGAGGCTAATGCCCTGCTCGAAATGGGGATAACCCCTGAAGAGATATGGGAAGAATTGATTAGACAAATGCCTGAGTTAAAACCTATAATAGAG
>JAUXAV010000094.1 GCA_030619735.1 Candidatus Aenigmatarchaeota archaeon
CTGGATGAGCCAGAATATGTCGGGTATCTCTTCAATCAGGTATGGGTTTTCTGTTGTTTTTATTGGGTTCGGCTCCGGGAGGCTTCTCTTCTTCAGACAGAAAAGGGCATCGTCCTTTGTTGTATTGGTGGTTTTAAATGCCAGGACTGTGACCCTTTCCCGGTCCCTGGATATGATTATCCATTCGGGGTTCTTCTTTATCTGGATTGTGTTCTTTGTCTGGAATTCTGAGATTATGAGCTCGGGATTCTTCCTGTTTGAAAGGATTAGATTCATTCCCTTAATCCTTCCTATCCTGTGGTTCAGGGGAATATCAGGCCAGACGGTTTCCTTTGGAAAAAACCGGGTTTCCCTTACGAATCCCTTAAGGCCGAAGACATCATCCTGATTTATCTTTTCCAGCTCCCCTATGCCGGATTTTATAACCTCCAGTTCCCCTGTGGGGTCCTCAAAGATGAACCCTGCCTGGGTCATCTTCTTTACGATTCCTATTATGCCGCATGGGGAGGGATCTGTCTTTGCATTGGTTATTGAGACCACATCCATTTTTTTCAAGAGCATGTTCTTTATCTTTTCATACTTGTTGTTGTAGTAATCAATGAAGTCCTGGGGGGAGAGTTTTTTTACCCTCTCATGTTTTCTCAGGTTTACGGAGACCCCTTCTTTATCCGGGCCCACAGGGCTTTTTTTTCCGGGAGTTAAAGTCCTGTTGGGGGCTTCTCCTGACAAATCCTCTGGTGAGGGTAGAACCCCCTTTTCATAAAACCTTTTTACTATCTCTTTCCTGTCCATTTCAATTCTCCAATAAACCCTGATTTCTTAAAATGTTTTTTACCTTGTTCAGGACATTGCCTGCAAGGCGTGTCCTGATTTCCCTTGTCCTGCCGTATCTTCCCCTGGATATCACCCTTACGTTTATTATTCCGAGCATATCCAGTTCTCCTATGAGGTCGGATACCCTTCTTTGTGTCAGGGGCTTGAGGGAGTTTTCTGAGCATATCCTTTCATATATGGAGAAAACATCACCGGTTTGTATTTTCTCATGACCGTCCTCTGAAAGCCTTATTATGCCTGTAAGTACTGCCTGGCTCTGTTTCGGCTGGGTCTTAACGACCTCTGCTGTCCTGTCAAGGTCAAGCTTGCTCTCTGCCTTGTCAATGTGTTCTGTTGTTATTCTGGAGCCTCCTTCCCTTTCTACAATCTCCCCTGCTATCCGGAGCAGGTCCAGTGCCCTTCTGGCATCGCCGTGTTCCTGGGCAGCAATGGCAGCGCATTTGGATATTACACCGCTATCTAATATTCCATTAGTGAATGTTTCCTTTGCCCTTTGGTCTAGAATGTCCCTTAGCTGGTTTGCATTATAGGGCGGGAATATTATCTCCTCTTCTGACAGGCTGGATTTCACCCTGGGGTCAAGGTTTTCTGTGAAGGAAATATCATTGGATATCCCTATTATGGAGAGCTTTGCGTTTTTCAGGTCCTGGTTTATCCTAGTAAGGTTGTATAAAATGCCATCACCTATCTTTTTCACAAGCGCGTCTATCTCGTCAAGTATCAGTATTACTGACCATTTCCTGGAATCAATTTCCCCAAAGAATATCCTGTATATATGGTCTGTTGGGAGGCCTGTTGCAGGGACCTCTTTGCCGAGGCTCCTGGACAGCTCTGCGAGGAGCCTGTATTCTGTGTCAGAAACGTTTTTCATCTTGCAGTTTATATAAAGTATCTTTATCTTTTCTGAGCTTCTGCTGAGCTTGCTGAGTTCTGATGTTGCGTATTTGACTGAAACCGTTTTCCCTGTTCCTGTGCAACCATAAATGAAGACGTTCGACACCCTCTGGCCCCTGAGAGCAGGGGCGATTGTCTTTGCAATCTGCTTTATCTTCCCCTCCCTATGGGGAAGTATATCCGGGACATGCCTGTCGCTTAGTATATCCTTGTTCATGAAGACTGATTTCTTGCTGGAATATTCCTGGAAAACATCCTTTAGATTTAGCTGTGCCATAACTCAACCCCTTGTATAGAACTAGTAATCCTTGAATTGGGTATTAAAAAGCTTTGTTTCATTTGGAAATATATATTTGGAAGCTTGGTTTCCTGTGGAGATATAACAGTGTTATACCAGTATACTGCAACTATACAACTATCATTTCCCTTAGAGATTAATTTTAGACAATGTCTAATAATCAGATTTGAACATAACCCCCATACACCATTGTTTCCTTTGGAAGGGATTATAATTATATATTAATGAATTCTTTAATCTAACTAACGTAACTATAACACTGTTATATCGATAGATAGAAGCTTATTTTTTATTTTTTAATTTTCCACATGAAACCAGGGTGTCAGGGGGTTCCCAGGTTCCATAAGAAATTCAATCTATTAGAAATATACTTTTCAAACCATATTTCAAACCCCCGATTTGCTTTTATGTTTTCAAAACAAAAAGGGACCATGCAATTTCAGATTCTTGATGTGGATTATACCCTTGTGAACGGGAGGCCCATTATAAGGCTTTTCGGCAAGGGAAGGAACGGGGAAACCGTGTGCGGCTTCTATGAGAACTGTACTCCCTATTTTTATGCAAGGGGAGGGGATGTTGAGAAAATCCTTGAGGGGGACGACCTGGTCTCCGGAATAGAAAAGACAAAGAAAACCATGCCAATGGGGTATCAGGAACCCATAGAGACATTCAAGATAATCCTGAAGAACCCGGCCAAAACCCCTGAGGTCAGGGATAAATTAAGGGCGCAGGGAATAGAGGTATACGAGGCTGACATCCCGTTCAAATACAGATGGATGAACGATCTCGGGCTCAACGGAATGGGCTGGGTAAGCACAAACGACGGGAACGGGGCATTAACAAACACGGTCCAGGCCATGAAAAAGATACAGATAAGGGAAATAAGGGCACTGGAGGAAAGGAAAAATTCCCCCATGAAATACCTGGCATTTGATATAGAGACCGTCCCGCTCAGGGAGGGGCTCCTGCCGGAGGCGAGAAGGGATCCTGTAGTAATGATAAGCCTTGCATTCGAACCCTCATACAAGGGCAGGAAATCCCTTGTCCTCTCAACCCGCGCGGCCAGGGGGGTTATTAATTTTGATTCTGAAAAGGAGATGCTTGAGGAGTTTATAAAGATTATAAACGAGTTTGATTCCGATATTTTGACCGGCTTCAACTGCAACAATTTCGACTTTCCATATGTCCTGGAAAGAATGAAACAGAACTCAATAAAGCCGGTATTCGGGAGATGCAAACAGAAGTATGTTATTGCAAGAAAATTCATGAACAGGCACAAAATTATGATAACCGGAAGAGCGGTAGTGGATTCCTTTGAGATTGTAAAAAAGGACTATTCCCTGAAATCCTATTCCCTTGACAATGTTGCCCCTGAGCTTCTGGGCGAGACAAAGGACCGGCTCGGGCTCTCAGGCATAGTGAAGCTCTGGAAGGGAAACGAGAAGGATTTTGAGAAACTGGTTGCCTATTCAAGAAAGGACTCAATACTGGCAATGAACCTTATACTGAAACTCAACCTCCTGGACAAATATTTTGCTCTGTCAAAGATTTCAGGCATCCTCCTGCAGGACATCCTGGATTCCGGGGAAACCTCAAGGATAGAGAACCTGCTGCTAAGGGAGTTCAACAGGGACGGGTATGTCCTGCCCTGCAGGCCCGATGACATGGAGGTCAGGAAAAGGGAGAAAAGGAAAAAGGAGAAGCTGAAAGGGGGGTATGTAAAGGAGCCCGAGAAGGGGTTACAATCCTCTATTCTGGTTCTGGATTTCCGTGCAATGTATCCTTCCCTCATAAGGGAGTTCAATATATGCCCCACGACCCTTGTGAAAAACGGGGAGGGGATGATAAAGACCCCGTCCGGGGCAATGTTCCTGCCAAAGGAAAGGAAGAGGGGGATAATCCCCAGGATTCTTGAGAACCTTATGAAGGAGAGGCAGATGGTAAAGAAAAAACTGAAAAGGGAAAAGGACGAGAGGAAGAAGAGGCTTCTGGATGCAGAGCAATGGGCACTGAAGATAATGGCCAATGCCTTTTACGGGCATTTCGGCTACTCCCGTGCAAGGGTTTACAGCCTGGATATTGCCAATGCTGTCACATCCACAGGCAGGAACATAATACAGGCCACAGAGAAGAGGATACATGATGATTTCGGGTATAATGTGATATACAGTGATACGGATTCTGTCCTGGTGAAGCTCAATATAGAAGACCTTGAGGAGATGGAGAAGATAGGGAAGGAGATTTCAAGGGGCATAACAGAGAAGCTCCCCGGAATAATAGAGCTGGAGTTTGAAAAGATATTCAAGCAGTTCCTGGCCCTGACAAAGAAGAGATATGTTGCATGGAAGTTTGAAAAAACAGACGAGGGATGGAAGGAGGGAATGGAGATGAAGGGGGTTGAAACCGTCAGGAGGGACTGGTGCACCCTGACATCCGAGACAATGAAAAGGATTATTGAGATAATACTCAAGAAGAATGACATAAAGCTTGCAGTGGACTATTTCAAGGAGGTCATAGAGGACATACTGAACAGGAAGATTCCCATAGAAAAGTTCGTGATAACAAAGACCATAACAAAGAGGCCTGAAAACTATGCGGGCATACAGCCCCATGTGGAGCTCGTGAAGAAGATGCAGCAGAGGAATGCCGAGGCCCCTGGCGTAGGAGACAGGGTAGGGTATGTGATTGTGAAGGGGACGCAGATGCTCTCAAAAAGGGCAGAGGACCCGGAGTATGTCA
>JAUXAV010000221.1 GCA_030619735.1 Candidatus Aenigmatarchaeota archaeon
TTTTCCTCGGGCTTTGCTTCCTCTTTCTTTGCCTCTGCGGGCTTTTCTCCCTTCTCTTCTGCTGGAGTTTCTTTCTTCCCTTCGGGCTTCTCTTCCTTCTTTTCCTCAGGTTTTACTTCTGCCTTTTCTCCCTCTTTAGGGGCTTCCTTGGGCTTCTCCTTCACCCCGAGAACTGTCTCAAGAGGCTTCTTCCCTGCCTTCACTATCTTCAGGTTTATCTGGGAAATGTCCTTGGATACGGTGTTTCCCCGGACACTCTTCCTCTTTCTCTCCCCGCTCCTGACCGGATGGAACCCCGGCGGGAATGCCAGAACAATCTTTTTTCTTCCCTGCCCGTCAACATCAGGCCGCATGGGAAAACCCTGCCTGTCACTACCACCCGTTATCTCCAGTTCATACCCCTCCAGGCCAAGGAAGCCTCCGGAAACCTTGCCGCCTACCTTCTTTCCGATAAGCCCTGAAGCGTTTTCCTCAACTTCCTTCTGATACGCCTTCCTGCTTTTGGGGTCAGAAACCACTATTTTGAATACCATTAATTTTCCTCCCAGTTCTTTATACCCGTTGCTGCCGGGTTTGCGATAAATAGTATTGAAGCGGTGTATTTAAATATATGCTACCAGGCCCAGTAGTTGGAAATGACTAATAATTCGCTTAAAAAACTTTGCTTCTTACATTAATTATGAATCAAATGCAGGACGAAAGACTTCATTTCATGGAGAGAACAGCAGTTGGTGCAGGAGAAATAATAATGAGCTACTGGAGGAGTGATGTCAGAGTCCATTATAAAGATGACAAGTCCGTTGTAACCGAGGCCGATCTCAGGTCAAACGAGCATATTATCGGGAAACTGACAAGGGAATTCCCAGATTATGGGATACTGTCCGAAGAGAGTGAGGATGATCTGGCCAGATTAAATAAATCATGCATATATGTTATTGACCCGTTGGACGGATCCGGTGATTTCAAAAGAATGGAACATGATTTTTGCGTGTTAATCGGCTTGATTGAGAACGGGAAGCCGGTAGCGGGTGTTGTATACGAACCCAAGAAAAGAAGATTATTTTCAGCACAGCAAGAAGGGCAGACCCATATGGCAGAAGGAGTCAGTTTGATTGACGGAAAACTATACAGTGAAAGCGAAGGTATATTGCTTCCTTTGACCCCTACAGGTACTGTAAACTGGAAGAATGCCATCGTGGGTCATCCGAAGAATTACAAGGGGGATAAATATAATCAATTGTACAAACTTTTGGATATTCCCCAAACAAGACTCAAGGGTTCGGGGAGCATGGGCACCAGAATGATGCAGGTTGCACTTGGTCAAACCCATATGATTCTGGGTTATACGAGGAACCTAAAGGAATGGGATATCGCGGCAGGTCACATGATATTGGAAGCAAGGGGTGTAAGCGTTACGGATATAGAAGGGAATCCATTAGAATATAATAAAGAAACACCCAAAACCCATAATGGAATTTTGGTAGCACACCCAAGTATAAGAGAGGATGCTGTGAACCATCTGCGAGAATGCCTTAGTAGACTTCCCCTTTGAATCAGCTCATTAACAATCTTTTCAGAGACAGAAGAAATTGTATATCATGCTAATTATTGGTCAAAATTGACATTTCCAACTACTGAGGCCTGCCATAAAATAAAAGCCTTTCAGCAGGAACGGGTAAGGGGTTGGGTCTCCTCAGAGGCAAAAGCCCCGTCATCGGATAGAAGACCGAAGGATTAATTGGGGTTTGTATTAATTCCTTGGTAAAGCCTTTATATACCAGTTGTGAAGGCCTAATCTATAGCCAAAATCTAGACCCATCATCCATAAACCACGCCTGACAGC
>JAUXAV010000249.1 GCA_030619735.1 Candidatus Aenigmatarchaeota archaeon
ACTCAAGAAGGTAAGGACTTCTTTCGGAAGTCAATGAGGCTTGAACTCTATAAAGCAGGTTATCGCCCAAAGGGAGGAAGCTATGAATAGTTTAGCCGAAACTATAACTGAGGAAGCCGTCAAGGAATTCCCGATGAGTAATTCCAGCAAGTTATCCGATGAAGATGTAAACCGCATTGCTGAGGCCGTGGTAGAGAAAGCCGCGGAGGATGTAGGGGTCAGGGACATAATGATAGGCTCTGTAATGGGTAAGGGTGCTATTCCTCTTTACGGTAGAGAGACACGCCAAGAACCCTGCGCTTGTTGCCTCATTGACCCCGCTGGACCTAACGCCCCTGAGAACCGAATGTGTACCACAAAGGGAGCTATCGGGACCCTGAGTAACCGTGAAGAAAGGGACTGGTGCTCTGAGATAGAGATTGTCCCTGATGGAAGATGCACCCGGGCTAGAGCAATTGGTGAGGCAGCCAGGGAGTGCAAGGAGAAGTATCCTGAAGACACCGCGAAGTTCTTTGAGTGCTATATTCCAGCTTTCAGCCAAATCACCAGGGGGAGTAGCAATCCGATGGCTGAATTTACCCCTGAAGTTCAAGCCGTTATTGATAAATGGAAAGGCCAGATTGCTAAAGGTGAGCCATTAGTTGAAAGCGAAGCCCGCAGGGAAATAATCAGAGCCAGTGGTTATAAAGGTGGTGTAGGCAAAACAGACGAGGCTATCAGAGCTATAATTAAAGGAGGCAACCCTGGAGATGAGCCAAGGTCAAAATATTATTACTGCGGCAACGCACACTTGCATCCCAACAATGAAGTACTCCAGGTAAAGACTCTCCAAGATAACCCGAAGTGCCCCTATTGTGGTGCAATTATGACTTATGGCAGATATTGGGGGCCACTTCTCGCTACACAAAAGGAATATGTAACCATCACCGACCCGGGCAAAACAACCTTCAAAGTAGGAGAGATAATCTCCCGCGAGGCTTTTGAGAAGGAGAATGAGAGGGTAAAGAAGCTGAGTGAGAAGCCAGCTACTGGGAGGTAACCAATGGCGAACCCGGAGCCAATTAGACAATACCTATCTGCTGTAGAATCTTTGAAGGCCGGTGACAAAGATAAAGCTGCCGAGTCTCTAACCCTAGCTCTTGGTGGACAAACACCCAGCCCTTTTATTAAGCACTCGCTAGAGAAATTTCTAACACCAGGTACCCGTATTAACGACCTCGTAATACAGCTTGTAGCTAGCACTGTAGCAAGGAGAGAGCTATGACCGAAGAAGGGAAACAGCAAGCCCCTATTCCAACCATGGAGGAGTGGATACGCGAGCCTGATCCCCACAAGGATGACCCAAAATTCTGTCGACCATGCCGGCTAGGTGTTATATCACAGTGGTATTTTAACGAACTCAAAGAGAAGGGCCATCAAGACTTAGCCGCAGTTATTGAGCAAATAGGCACCAATGACGAGAACCCGGACATGCCCTTGACACTCTGCAAACAATTTGATATAATCAAGGCTGTAGTGGAGGAGCCTTTACGGGAAAGATTGAAGGACTTTGACAATGCAACGCAGTCTTTCAATCCTGA
>JAUXAV010000066.1 GCA_030619735.1 Candidatus Aenigmatarchaeota archaeon
AACGGCCTGCCCTTTACCATAGTGTATATCACGAACAGTGAGGCAATACCCATTAACAGCATTGCAGGCTTCTCAAAAAGGAGCGTTGTTGCCCCTATCTTTACCCAGCCCAGATACGGGATTGCTGCAATGCTCCTGCCATGTATCTGGGAGGGTTCAATCCTTTTCTCAAAGGGCAGCTGGCCTGAATTGGCATCACCCCTTGTCTGGAATGTCCCGTCAGGGTTTTTCGCTATCAGCCTGTGCACCACAGGTATCTGCCTTCCTTCGGGGCTGAAAACTATCACATCCCCTATCTCCAGTTCCTCCATGGGAACCCCCTGGAGTATGAGTATGTCGCCCCTGTTGAAAGTGGGGACCATGCTGCTGGATTCCACTGCGACCATGGGCATGTCGGTTGATAATGCGAATGCAAGGCCCTGGTTTGCACCAAAGGCTAAAAGGATTCCCAGTATAATGTACCCTGCTGTTCCCAGGGAGTTTCTGAATCTCATATCACCACTTATTTCCCTTCAGGCCTGAGCCGATTAGGTGCGCAACCCTGAGGGGCTCTGGCACAAGCGACCTGGTGCAGGAAACCCTTATTATCTCCTCGGCTGTTTTCCTGCTGACACCTACTTTTTGGTAATATACCCTTTTATTCTTTTCCTTTATAACCCTGCTCTTTATATTTATTTCCCCAATCGTGCCTGCTTTCTCAACCAGCTTCCATCTCCTCCTGGAATCCCTGAATCTCTTCAGGGCCTTCTTAATGGATTCCAGGTCCGGCCTGGACCTTATTATGGCAAGGACAGGGAGCCCTGTCTCCTTATGGAGGGCCTCCATATCCACTATATTGAAGCCCCCGAAGGTTATGCCGTTGAGCATTATCACCCTGAGCTGGTCATGGTGGCCGCTCTTCTTGACCGCCCCTGCGATTTTTTCTGTTGCATCATGCCCGTCTATATTGATTTTTGCGGTCAGTATGCCGTCAACCCATTCCCCGCCACGGCACACCACACCTATCAGGAGGGTTTTCCTGTTCCTGAAGGTGAAGGGGGCATCATCCCATCCTATTATCCTGATTTCCCTTTTCACCCTCATAAATACCGCTAGATGTGTAAATCACTAAGCCCGCAAAACCCACAATTTTAATAGATTTATATATGGAGGATTTAAAAGGTTTATCTTTCAATCAAAACCAGGGCAATTCTTTGCTGGGACCGTAAATCCTATCATCCTTTACAAAAAATCCTGTAGGTTTATTACCTGCCCACGAAACAATATTTCTCTGCTCATCTAAATAATATTTACCTGCATTAAAAGGGCCACAAATATATCCATTATTTATCCAAAATTTAAAATCATGTTCAGGGCCTCTAATACAGTCTGAGTTAGTATCTATCCAATAACCTGTATCAATGGCTTTATTGGTTTTTTCGACAACTCCATCTTCTTCTGCCATTATACAAGAATGAAAATAAGATTTTTAAGGTTTTCTGTCAGACAGCTATCTCGCCCTCTTGAAGGCCTTTGAGAAGTTCTGGGTCTGTTTTATTGCCATGTCCGCTGCCCTGGATAAGACCCCCTTGGGATTCTTTGCCTTTATTATTATCTTGGGCTGGGAGAGCATGGGGTGCTCTATCATGTAGCTTGCCTGCTCTGCCTTTGCGTCCCAGCTGTTCCTTCTCAGGAGATTGAGAAGTGTGTGGCTCTCCCCCTGGACCTCTATCTTCAGCTTGTTCTTTGTCTTTTCCAGGACTTTCAGCTCCATAGAGAGATTAATGGGGGATTTTATTTATATAGGTTTGCCCTTGGGTTTGGCTTTGGGGTTCCAGCAACCTATATTTTACGTGCATAAAACTTAAATACCTTTGCCCCTAAAATTAAGATAATAATTCGGTGAATTTATGAAAGTGACGCTTTCTGTTATAAAGGCGGATATAGGGGGATTTGTAGGGCATTCAGGCATGCATCCTGCTTTAATGGACATAGCAAAGGAAATTCTGGAGAAGGAAAAGGACGGGCTGATTGATTATTATGTGACTCATTGCGGGGACGATTTGGAGCTGATAATGACCCATACGAAGGGCATTGACAACCAGGAGGTTCATGGCATTGCATGGAAGATTTTTGAGAAGTGCACAGCCAAGGCAAAGGAGCTGAAGCTCTATGGGGCAGGGCAGGACATACTGAAGACCGCCTTTTCAGGGAATTTGAAGGGGATGGGGCCTGGCACAGCAGAAATAACCATTGAGGAAAGGCCTTCAGAGCCGATAATAATCTTCATGGCAGACAAGACAGAGCCAGGGGCCTGGAACCTGCCGCTGTATAAAATATTTGCTGACCCCTTTTCCACAGCAGGGTTAATATTTGATCCCAAACTCCATCCCGGGTTCACCTTTGAGGTGCATGATGTTGTGGAGCATAAGAGGGTGTTCTTTAAGCTCCCTGAGGATATGTACAATCTGCTGGCCCTGATAGGCCAGCCAGGCAGGTTTGTAATAAAGAGGGTGAAGAGGAACCTGGATAATGAAACAGTATCCATCAGCTCTACGCAGAGGCTGAGCATGATGGCCGGAAAGTATGTGGGCAAGGATGACCCTGTGATGATTGTCAGGTGCCAGAGCGGCATGCCGGCAGTTGGGGAGGTCCTGGAGCCGTTTGCATTCCCCTATATGGTTGCCGGCTGGATGAGGGGATGTCATCATGGTCCCTTTATGCCAGTGGCCTTTGAGGACGCCCAGTGCACAAGGTTTGACGGCCCGCCCAGGGTAATAGCGGCAGGGTTTCAGCTCAACAACGGCAAATTAGAGGGTCCTGTGGACATGTTCAAGGGGCCAGCATTTGACTGGACAAGGAACAAGGCGAATGAGATGGCAGATTACATAAGAAGACACGGCCCCTTCGAACCGCACAGGCTTTCTGAATCTGAGATGGAGTATACCACATTACCAGGTGTTATGAAAAAATTAGAGAATAAGTGGCTTCCGGTTACCCAGGAGTAGAAGTTATCTCATTCTTTAATTCTTCTGAGAATTTATCCAGAAGCCCCCTCAAATCCCTTTCCGAGGAGGCCTCTGCTGTGAGGCGTATCATGGGGCCTGTGTTTGAGGCCCTAATCAGGACCCAGCCCTTTTCCAGGTTCACACGGACCCCGTCCAGGGTGTTCACATCCTGGTATTTCCCTGGAAGCCTCTCCTGGAGGTTTTTAATGACCTGGAACTTCTTCTGGTCAGGACAGTCAAAGTTCACCCTCTTCTTGGGATATATCGGGACTTCATCCGCTAATTCTGAAAGCCTTTTCCCTGATTTTGAGAGAATCTCCGCGATTTTGAGGGGGATGAATATGGCATCATCAAAGAAATAGTACTCGGGTATGACCACGTGGCCGCTTGACTCCACCCCCAGCAGGGCATTCTGGTTCTTTGCCTCCAGAGTCAGGAAGGTATGGCCCACAGGGATTCGGCTTATTTTAGCGCCGAGAGGAGTTAGTATGCTCTCAAATGCCATGGAGCACTCCAGATTGGCAAGGATTGTTCCAGGACCCTTCTCTGCTAGGATGCCCTTACCAAGTATGATGCCTGTCTGGTCAGGGGTCAGGACCCTGCCTTTCTCATCCACTATGACTCCCCTGTCCCCGTCGCCGTCAAAGGCGACTCCGAAGTCCGCCTTTTCCTCTACCACTTTTTTGCATAATTCTGTGAGGTTTTCCGGCTGGGGGTCCATGTCCCTGTTCGGGAACTCCGGGTCAGGGTCACAGAACAGCTCCAGGGTCTCTATTCCCAGTTCCTTGAAGAGCCTTGGGACAGAAAGGCATGCAGAGGCATTGCCGCAGTCCAGAACGACCCTTGGGGCTTTTTGTCCCTCTCCTGCCCTGAAGTTTTCCTTCATGAAATTCAGGTAGTCCACCATAAGGTTAACGCATTTTATATTTCCCTGCCCGGCTGGCTTGAGGCCGCCCCTGGCAACAAGCTCCCCGAGTCTCTTGTTTGCTTCTTCCGGGAAGCCCACGCCCTCTCCTGTATAGAATTTCACCCCGTTCCATTGCTTTGGGAGATGAGAAGCGGTTATATAGGCGGAGACATCAGCCCCGAGCCTCCAGCCGGAAAAGAGGGCAAGGTTTGCACTGGATTCCCCGATATGGATTATATTAAGGCCTGAACCGAGAAGGCCTGAGATAAAGGATTCCTCAAGGGATTTGCTGGATTTCCTGATGTCCCTTCCCAGGCAGACCGTATTGCCAAGGTTCTTCTCCTTCATGTAGGCCCCCAGGGCAAGGCCTATCTTCTCCATTACTTCAGGGGTCAGGTCCTCACCTACAAGGCCCCTGATGTCATATGCCCTGAAGATATGGCTGTTTATTCCGCTCATAAGTATCATTCCAGTTTTTTACTCAAACCCCTTTACAAGGTCTCCAATGGCCTTCTCGGGCTCAGGGGATTTTACAACAGCAGAGGCCACCAGTATGCCCATTGCCCCGAGCTCCAGGGCCTTTTTGATGTCCTGGCAGGAGTTCACTCCTGCGCCGCACAGGACCTGTATCTCCGGGTTTATGCCCTTGACCCTTTCCACGGATTCGGATATCACCTCTGGCTTTGCCTCTGAAACAGAAACCGTTCCGCCGATAAGCTCAGGGGGCTCTATTGCTATATAGTCGGGATTGAGCCTTGCTATCTCCTCTGCGTTCTGTGGGTCTGAGGCGCAGCATACTGTAGTGAGCCCGGCCTCCCTGGCCCTGGCTATTCTCTTCTCCACCTCCTCCAGGGAAAGCCTTCTCTCTGAATGGTTTATAAGGGTCCCCACCGCGCCGGCCTTTTTCACTGCCTCAGGGAGAATCCAGCCTGTGTTGGAGCCGTATTCTATGGGGTCTATGTGCTGGGAGAATGTCTTTACTATCTTTGATGTCCTTTCCAAATCCATGGGCTGGACAGAAAGGATTACCTCCAGGTCCTCTCTTGAGAATCCCTTTGCTATGTTTGCTAGCTTAATTGCCTCCTCCCCTGTTCCCTGGGGATAGGTCTTGAGGTTTATCAGGAATATCTTCTTCATTGTTTTTCCTCCAGGATTTTCCTTGCCCTCTCTACGCTTATGTTCTTCTCCTCTGCCATCCTCTTGGCAACCCTGTCCACTTCCTCTCCTTTAGCTCCTGCTTGGACTGCAAAATTTGCTGCATGGAGCCTGAGATGGCCACGCTGGATTCCCTCTGTAGCCAGGGCCCTCAGGCCTGCGAAGTTCTGGGCAAGCCCCACTGCTGCCAGGACCTCGCCTAGTTCCCTTGCTGTTTTCACTCCCAGGATTTTCAGGCTTATCCTGGCAATCGGGTTGGTCCTGATGCTCCCGCCTATTGTTCCAACCGCAACAGGGAGCTCTATCTCCCCCACCAGGTTGCCCTCCCTGTCCTTGGAGTATCTTGTGAGTGGCTTGTATGAGCCTGACCTTGCTGCATAGGAATGTGCTCCTGCCTCCATGGCCCTGAAGTCATTTCCTGTTGCTATTGTAACAGCATCAACCCCGTTCATGGCACCCTTGTTATGGGTTGCGCACCTGAACTGGTCAGAGTCTGCAAAGGCGTAGGCGTCCAGGACCCCTTCAACTGTTTCACTGCCTATGACATCCCTTCTCCATACGGCTTTTGCCCTGGCAAGCCTTTTGACAGCAAGGTTGGAGATTATCCTGAGCCTGGATTCTCCTCCTGATATTTTCTCCAGAAGCGGGGATATGGCCTCGGCCATTGTATTGACTGCGTTTGCCCCCATTGCGTCCCTTACGTCCACAAGGAGGTTGGCAATGAGCATAACGCCCCTTTCTGTTTTTAGTATATTGATTTCAAGACCCTTTGCTCCTCCCCCGAATTTAACCAGGACAGGGTCCCTCTTGTTGGCAAGGTCAAGTATGTCCTGCTTTTTCAGGAGGATGTTCTGTTTTGCAAGTTTTGTGTCTTTCACCTTCAGGAGCTGTATCTGGCCTATCATTATGGGAAGGGTTGAACTGGTCTTGAACCCCCCGGCAGGCCTTGCGAGCTTTGCAGCATAGCTTGCTGCCGCAACCACTGATGGCTCTTCAATTGCCATGGGTATAAGATAATCCTTCCCGTTTATCAGGAAATTGGTTGCAATCCCCAGGGGGAACTCTGTTGTCCCTATTACGTTTTCAATCATCCGGTTTGCTGTTTCAAAATCCAGGGCCCCTGTTTTCCTGAGGGTTTCCAGTTCCTCCCCTGTAAGGCCTGCGAATTGTTTCACCTTTTCTGCCTTTTCCTCCGGGCTGAGCTTGTGGAAGCCGGATATATCTGATTTCATAGGAATCAATCCCTAAATTAGCTTTAAATTCCTTTCTATATCTTTTAAACCAATTGCCTTTATATTTATTATGAACATGGAATCCATACTCAGGAAGGTGAAGGCCAGGAAGGCAAGGAGGGTCTTCATACAGGTGCCGGAGGGTTTGAAGACCAGGATTCTGGAGCTTTCTGAGCTTCTGGAGAAGAATGGGATTCAAGTTTTCATAAGCCTGGAAACAT
>JAUXAV010000083.1 GCA_030619735.1 Candidatus Aenigmatarchaeota archaeon
GATGGATATATTGTCTGCGGTACCCAAGACTTCACTGCCAGTCATTATTATCCTTGGCCCGAGGTCTACCACAACATTGGTTACCTTATCCACTGGGCCCGTGATATCCTTATTCACCTTCTTCCTCCTTTCTCCCTAGTAGCTTATCCCCTCGCTCAGGCTCTAGATAGATAAAGGGCAACCCCCACTTCTTGCGCGCATATTGATGCAGGTCAAAAAGCTCTAACTCTCGCTCTTCTCCGCCAGCTTCCCTATGGAGCCGCGACAAGCCTTCATCGGTATAGTCCAAAATTACCGCTCCTTTTTCATCAAGTCCAGTTACCCTCACTATCCCCTCGGAAATCGCCCAGGGAACACCAAATGGAATCTCCTTGACTTCGGTAACCACTGCTGGCGCCGCTGGTACCGGTATCTTGATTGTTATCACTGGCACAGGGTTATCGGGTATCTCTAAATCCACTTGGAAGACATACTCTAAAGGACTTGCGGAAGGAGTCTTCCTCACTCGGCACTCCCCAGTCTGAGAATTAATGATTAGAAACACTGTCTGCTTCATTTTTTACCCCCTTTTGGTCCCTTGACCTTCTCCAAATATTCGTAGGCCTTCTGGATACGCTTGAACCTCTCCGGGTCACCACTAGGTTTATCAGGATGGGTAAAACCGACTTTAACGCGGTAAACACTAACAATCTCATCCCAAGATGCTTCAGGCTCAACGCCGATAATGGCACAAGCCTCATCAAAGGATTCTCTCTGACCCCCCTTGGTAGCAACCAGCTCGGCACCCATAAAAGCTGTCCCCTTAACTATTCCGCCAACCCCTCTTGCTTCCCACCGAAACATATTGTCAATGACCTGGTAGCAAACCCTTATATTCATTGCCTTTGTCGGTTGGTAATAAGAGCTAATTTCTGTCCAGTTTCTATTCCTAAAATAGCGCACGCTATAGCCGGGTCCTTTCTCTACTGGTACTGGTTCCCAATCCGCTATTTCCCATTTAGAAAATAGCCGGCGCAAATCAGCCAATGTCTGCGGAACTGTCTTGCTTGTTTTGATAAAAGATGGCTCAGGCATGCTACGACCTCCTTTCTAAAGTCTGTCAATCCTTTCACCGAGATTGACTAAAGTCTCAATTATCTCTTTCTTGACACTCTTCTTAAACCTATCCAACCTATCGTCAGTCGCATCGCGAGGTATAAAGCCGGCCAGCTTACACAACTCAAGCTCACTAAACCCCAAAGGCTCAGCCAACTTTTTCAGCGTGCGTCCTGTGGGAAAGCGCTCTCCCCTCTCGAGGCGTGCGATGTGAGCATGATGCAACCCTGATAATTTACCGAGCTTCACCAGGGATAGCCCCTTTTCCTCTCTTCGAGCTCTCAGTATTACACCTAGATTATTATTGTTCATTAGTTCCTCTCCCAAGGCTCTTGATAGGGCAAGCCCAGAGCATTGTAAATGGATATCTCTGTATCACCGGCGATTCTCTCCCCCTTCTCGTTAAACAGCCCATCACCGCTGGCTGCCAAGTGCCAGCCCATATCTTTAGCTCGGCTGCATAGGCGAATGTTACTCTCCTTGCTCCCGGTCCGGATAAGGAGCAGGGTAGCCCAGGTACCCTCATCGGCAACGTAGATATCGACCTGGGTGCTACCAACCATAACCCTCATAATCTTGTTGCCGCTCATCTTGATCTGGCCGAGCTTTATCAGCTCACCGTGGAAATTCCAGAGGTCATGGGGAATCAGAACCAGGTCAACATCATTTACCCAGGGAATCCTCCTCCGGATACTGCCAGCAATTTCTATTCTCTGACAGTAAGGGCTGAGACGCCTCACAACTGCGTCAGCTACTTTCTGTGCCCGCTCGAGTGCTATTTTGCCTCTTGCCATCATTCCTCCTCCGAGTTTCTTTATTCATCCAGCACTTGGGAACACAAACTTACCCAGAATGAATCCAAGGGCAAACAGCCCCCATCCCCAAAAGAACATTAGGACTTTTCTCTGATACCATTCCTTCATGTTTCTCTACCCTCCTCGAGTTTCTTTATTTACTCCAGCTCAATTATGTAGGGAAGGGCAATACTTTATGTCTAGTGGGATTTTTGTATCTGGGGCTGGCTCCTACAGGGCTATCACGCGTGATACCCTGGGTGCTCACCGGTGAGCACCCAGATACGAAATAGGCTATTTACATAAAGTTTCGCCCCTTCCTAAATTATGGTGAGAGGAGCTCGGTCAGGGTCCACAACTACTCCCACCTGCCCAATCTCTAAGTGCTCCACATCGTCGGCCAAGAGTACTCCTGAGTCAACTACAGCATCGAGCCCGGGCTTGAAGCGGGCGAGCAGGTTATCTTGATCTCTCAGTCGCAGTTCAGCAAAAACAACGGTTAGGTTAAGTTTGGCTTTGGCAAAGGGGAAGGATAGCCCTTCACGATACCCTCTATTCCTAGCATCCACACAGCAATAGAATACAGAGTCGTGATATACCTCCCCAGCCTTATGCTTCTCAGCCCAATGGCCTCGCCAGTTGGGGGAGTACTCAACCGGGGGTAAGAACGGAACTTCAATTCTCATCTTTCCCTTAAGCATTTCAGACATAGTGCGAAAAGCGTAAGAATCATTTAATCCCCTGTTTCCACTTCCTTCAACACGAGTGTTACTTCCTTTCCCTTCTTGCTACACTGCGGGCAGATTTCCATTCTCGCAGTAACCTTTGACACCTCGACGAGGAAGTGGCAAACGGGGCACTCTTTGAAAGACCTAGTGTGCTCTGCTTTCGTACTTCTTCTGCGCTTTGTCTCCTGGTAATAGTCAAACTTCAAAACCTTGATACCGGTGTTGTCCTCGGAAATCCTTTCCTGTTTTATGCAGATCTCCAATGTTTCTTCCAGCAGGTCCATGGGGATGTTTAATTTACTAGCCAGCCAAGAATGAGGATACGCTGTCGTCTCGTTAGCCTGCACCATAGGGGGATTCCTTGACTCTCTGGCTAAAGCACAGAGGTCAATGAAAACCGAGCGCTGCGCAGGGGTTAAATCGAACCTAATGCTTCCCTCTAGCCACCCCCTCGTCCACAGCTTTAGCCAGTGCATCCTCGGATCGGATTTTGGCATAATAAACCCCCAAAAGTGCCATAATAGCCTCGCGGACAAGTTCAGACTGGGAACGGTGGAGCTGGGTGGCTAACTCATCTAGCTTCTTTTTTTGAGCAGCGGAGATTTTGATGGTGATGGGCACATCAATGTGGTCTTTGGTTAAGGTTAAAGGTTTTTCTCTAGGCATAATGAGTATTCTACACCTTTCGTAATAATTGTCAATACCTTTTTGTTCCTTTTGGTTAAAAAAAGTAAGACAATAATGTTCTCCTCTCTTTATCTTTATCTTTATCTTATTCTTTATCTTATTCTTAGGGGGTTAATTCTTGGTTACTTCTTATTGGGGGACGATTTCCCCCTGACAGCGGCTATCCTCCTAGTTATATCATCTGTAGGGTTTCCTCGACCCGCTTCCTGAAGTGGGTAGCTGCTCCTTTATCGAGCTTTGCCGCAGCCTCGAGCACGGTCTTACCCTCCACTTTGTAGGTCGTTTTTATGTAGGAGAGGAGACTTCCTTCTGACCAGGCTGAGAGCTTCTTCGCTTGTAGGCTTTTCAGAGATTTCTCAAGCCAGTCCATATCTATGAAGCTCTTTTCCTCAGCCGGTTCTGGCTCTGGCTCTGCGCCGGGGAGATCTGGCCACAATTCCTCAGTTTCGCGTTCCGCTTGCTCCTCAGTTGGCTCCGGCTCTGGCTCCGGCTCTGGTTTCTGGGGTTGCTTCAGTTGTTTTATCGTTAACCAGGCTTCCCAGGTCAGTCATCTTTTGAATCATGGTGTCAAAAACCTTTCGATCGGCTTTAGTTTTGATTCTGATGGCGTCGGCGAGCTGGTCTAGGGATAGGGCGGCTCCGCGACCCTTAACTAGGAAACCGCCGGCAGCGCACTTCTTAGCGAGGGTTACCAGTCTCCACCAAGCACCCTGCTCGGCCAGGGTGAGGCTTAACATCTTGGGGTCGTCAATCCACTCGACCCACATCTTGAGCCAAGGCTGAAATTTAGCCATTTATAGTCCTTATGTAACGGATAATCCGTTACAACTATTATTCTTCCTCACCTCACGGCAGCAATCTTCTGGTAGCACTCTGCTGGTGTGTCGCTTATCTCGCTTTGTGAGGATACCCCCAGTTCTTTTACAACATCAGCCGGCTGCATATTGAAGTCCTCGTTACAAGCGTAGTAGAGGTCGTTGATGGTTTTAATTGTCTCGGGGTCCCGGTGTTTAGTTTCTTGTTGCTCTCTGCCCCTGAGGACATCCAGTGCTTGGTCAAGGCTTCTGCCTGACGATAGCCAATCCTTCATGCTGGCCACGCCGAGTTTCTGACGTGCTTCCTGCTCGGTGTAGCCTAGTCTGGTTACCTCTCCCCAGAACCTTTGCCACCGCGGGCTCTCAGTTTCGCTAGCTTTAGGGGCTTTCCCGGTGAACATTTGTCTTAACGCTGATGCCACCCCGGGCAGGCTCTCGGCAGCATCGACCTCTGCTCTTTTGGAGCTCATTTTGAGTATAGTGTTAAGCAGCTCAGAGTGTTCAGGGTTTGGGATGCGGTACTTATTCTTTTTCTTATCGAACTTCAGGGTTTTAATTGACTCCTTATCGTAGCCCCACTCTTCGGGGTCCTCTACGAAGCGATACTTATATTTTGACTCTAGGGTTGACGCAGCTCCTATCCCTGTGGTTACTACTAGATTGGTCTCGCGGGAGATTATCGGTACTTCAACACAGATAGATATCTTTTCATCTGTGTCCTCAAATTTGAGAATGCGCCGCTCACCGGGGAAGCAGTTGAAAGACCCGATGATCTGGGAAGCGCCAGGGTCCCATAAGCTGTCTTGGGGGGTACCTGGAATGCGCCCATAGTCAACCTCACGGATGAGTAAATCTCGAACCATACCTTGAAGCAAACTGATTTGCTCCTTGCGTTCTTGGATAGACTGGGGGCTGACTTGTGGTGTTGCTAATGGTCTTGCCTCAACTACCGAGACTTTTGTTCCTGGTTTTTGTTCCATCTCTTACCTCCGAAGTTTAGATAGTCGTG
>JAUXAV010000111.1 GCA_030619735.1 Candidatus Aenigmatarchaeota archaeon
CACTTATCATGCCCCGGACCCCAATAAGTGGGCAACCAACTGGCAGGCCAAGATGGCTGAATAGGCCTTTAGAATTCTGGCCAGAATACTAAAGTAATAACCAGAGCCCTCCTTAGAGATAGGTTGAGGGCTTTGTTGTACTCGGTCTCTATTTATCGACAGCCTGGAGGGTCATATCGAGCATGGGGTAAGGCACCCCGAACTCAGCTACCTTACCACACTTGGTGCAAGTGAGCTTGAGCGTGTTCCCCTCAATTTTCCACTTCCAGTTGTCATTCTTACAGGTGCAAACTCCCTTAATACTAAACTCTTCCCCCATTACTGCCTCCTTAGGATCTTCAATATTTCCTGAGCCTTTTCTGGATCTCCGCTACATAACCTGGCCACCTGAACACACTGCCTGACGTCCGAAGAGGCCTCATTCTTAGCCCATATCGACTTAGCCACAACCTCCGCGAGGCTTTCAGAAATTGACTCTAATGTGGAAAGTACTTTTACGGAGACTGCAATGAATTCTTCTTCCGTATACGGGTCAAACTTAAGTCTAGTAAACCTGGAGAGCAAGTCCTTAGGTAGGTTACCTATTCTGATTCCTGCTGCAAATACCTTGGTAGGTAACTCCATGGCACGAGTCTTTCCATACTTGCTTTCTGATATGATACCAGTGGCCATGAGGGAATTTAATACTCCCACATGCTCACCTGTGAGGCGGTCTATCTCGTCAATGAGGAGGAACTGGGGTTGGTAGGTAAATAAGAGGTTAGCCAGTCCAGCTTGGGAGGTTGTTTGGGCCAGACAGTAATATGAGTCAGGTAGCCTAGCCAGCTCCATTAGGAAGAGGGTCTTGGCTGATGCTGGGGGCCCAGTGAAGAGCAGGTGGACGGCTTTTTCGGCATCTATAGCATACCTGACAAGCGTTTTGATGTTATCGTGGCCTACTATAATGTTGAAGAGGTTATCCGGAATAACACTGGGAGGTGGTTGCAGTGTAGGTTCTTCCAACGCTTTGATAACCTCTAAGGCTAGCTCGGGTTCCTTTACTCTGAAGTGGGTGCCACTGCGGGTGGATAAGGTTATATCTAGGATCTTTTCAGTTACCATTTTGTGAAGAGTTGGCACTGGGGTGTGGACCTGAAACCACTCCCACCCGTAATAGTTACCGTAGCCTTCCTGCTTGTATCTTTCCTCACCATCTTTCTCTACCTGAACGGCTTCCTTGAGGACCTCTGCCCAGCCTTCATGTTGGGACAACAGTTGGTAAAGGCGGAGCTTTTCCTCGGGATGTGGATTTGTCAAGGTAACCTCCTTAGGTTATTCTATACTTTATTATAGCAAACCTTTACCTTTCCTGCAATGAAGAGCCTAACGTTATTCGTTCACCTATTGTTTGCGCCCTCTCCGCCAGTTATCAATAATCGTAGCCACTATACCTAACACAAGTAGCGAAATTATCACCCAGAAACCGATCTGTCCTGCGGTCACTTATAAGCCTCCTTCCTTCTCATCCAGTTGTAAACCATCCTGGCTTTCGAGGGACCAATTAAAGGGGTTGTGGCCAGGTCATGTTCTGTTGCCTGAGCTACTGCTTGGAGACTTCCAAAGTTATGTAAAAGAGCTGCTCCAAGCTTCTTTGAAATTCCTGGTATGGGCATCAAGCTAGCTATCCTCCTGTCTGTAGCTGCCCTTCTGGCCACAAGGGCACTGGTATGTTCTCCCTTCTGGTAGTAAGCGTAGAGCTGGTTAATACGAAGGAAAGCGTGTTCGCGAGAGGTGGCTAGTTGAAACCTGAGGCCTGAATCTTGGAACGTCTGGATGAGATTCCACAGATGGCCCCATGTGAGATGTTGCTGACCTCCGATGAGTAAGTCATTGGAACGTCGAAGCCACCTATTGAAGACCAGGAGTATGGGAATGTCTACTATGTCAATGAGCTGGGATAGCTCTCTCCTAGCATCACCAAGACGAGAAGTTAAATCGTCCACGGTCTTGCATTCTATCCCAACGGATTTTTCATTGGAAGCATAAAAGAGGAAATCCCCAGCATCAAGTTGTTTTCTCTGCCAACCGTAGGTTAAGAACTTCTCTACCCAGTCCTGCCACTTCTCTCCTCTACCGTCGATGTACTTCTCAAGCATGCTATTGATTTCCTTTCTCAAGCCTGAGTCTGCAGGCTGTGATGTGCCACTGCCAGCGGCTGCGACTCTCCGCTCTCACTCAGGCTGAACAACCTAACCGCCATGCAAGCTCAACGGCTAGGAATATTCGGTGCCAGCTAGTAGTTACGCCTCTGGGAGCTAGCTTCCTCGTCGGCACGATACTACACCCGCCGCAGACTGGTAGCTGGCACTCTTGCCGGGGCTAGGAGTTTAGATTTTGTTACTCAGGACTAACAGCCTCTTCCTTTTCACGGACATAAAGCATATTCGGTCACACCTTGGCATCAGGTTGCAGACCTATCTAACCCAGCCCTAGCTTTACCACCCCAGCAAGCTATTCAACTGTTAAGTTACTCACCTAGAATGGGGCTTCTTCCCCACCCAGGTCCTCTACCTCTTCAGTGGCCGAGATAATTCTCTGGATACGACTGCGTGTCCTACCCTCAAAGGTCTGCTCTGCCCAAACAGTCTTACATATGGCCCCCACGCAGTCCATGGGATCGAACCGGAAGATCTTCTTCTCCTTGTCAATCTCATAAGCCACACCCATGGCATCTAGTGTCTGAGTAATATTCCACCAGGCCTTTGGCTTCCTTGAACACCAGTATCTACCTTCCCTCCCCTCGTACTCTGGGTAGTCAGGGTCAGAGACAGCGAGCTGAAACTCAGTCTGTGGTTCACCCTTGCTGGATAGACTCTCCTTGGGCTCCTCAATGCATTTGCTGAGATAAGTTCCTGGGGGTAATCCTCCAAACTCAGCCCCATCTGGAATTGGGATTTCCCATGCCCCTGGTCCTATTTCCTTCCCCTCTTCCTCTTTTTCCTTTGCCATTTTTTCCCTCCTTTTGTTTTTTTATCTCCAGTCTAGGAATATTATCTACATTTTCTCTAATTCCTAGTCACCCCCTTTCTGTGTAATAGTGGTGGCCTGTGGTCTTAAGACTAAGGCCCTAGCGAGTTTCTCCTGTAGTTCATCGAGCTTTGGTATCTTGCCCTCTAGGGCGTCTAGAAAGGTCTTGAACTGAGGATTTGGTAGGACCCTACACAAGCCAGTCCGGTCCTTAGTGGATAGAGCTTCATGCGGTTGAGTCGTGAGACAGTAATAGGTCTCTGGGCCACGGTGGGCTATGTAACTATATCCAACTACCGAGAAATGGGCCGCAATAAGTTGTTGGAGAGACCCCTGGAGGCCAGGGTAGATTTTGGTTTTTCCCGTCTTTGGATCATCATCGGCCTCGGAAATGCAGGTAATGATCTTGTGCATTGGGAGCTTTAAGAATGGGTCTAAGAAGTGCCGAGTCATCTCTAGGAGATTACCCCAGTTTTGGAGATACATTCTCCGACCGCCCTTCATAGCTTCCTCCATGAACTTGACCCCAACACCTTCCCCCGCTGCAAGCTCATAATCCTTGGCTGCCTGTTGGAAGTCCCCAAGGCCATCGAAGACTACCCCTTCGTACCCCGGTCTGTTCCTCCTAAGGGCCAGGTAGAGAGGCCAGAGTTGTCTTCCATAGTTGGTTATAATCTGGTAGTCATAGCCAGTTACCCCAGCCTGGTCTAAGGTCGTTAGCTCATCTTCATTGAGAACTATATAAAGGACCTTTAGTCCAGCCTTAATCATAGTC
>JAUXAV010000236.1 GCA_030619735.1 Candidatus Aenigmatarchaeota archaeon
GTAGGCAGCTATACATACGGCAGCTGCTGCCAGGAACCCGAACACAATTAAGAAATCCATCTATATTATTGCTTTGTGAATTTAAATCTTTCCCCCAGCAGTTCCCACCGCTCCCATCTTCTAATTTTTAAAGAACAGAAATAACAGATAGTCATGAAAGGGGGCAGGATAGTTGTTATAGATGGCATAGATGGTGCAGGAGGCGAAACCCAGTCCAAGCTCCTCCTTAAATTTTTAAAGGATAAGGGCATCCCGGCAGTGAAGCTCACTTACCCGGATTACTCAGGCCCCATAGGAAGGCTGCTCCATGAATACCTCCACAAGAAATTCGAGCTCTCCCCTGAGATGCAGTTCCTTCTATATTCTGCGGACTATGTAAAAGACCAGGAGAAGATAAAAAAGCTCCTGAAGGAGGGCAAGACAGTAATCTGCGACCGCTATTTCACCTCAACCCTTGCATACCAGGGCCTGAGGGGCTTCCCCCTGGAGAAGGCCTTAAAGTTTGCCAGGATGTTCGGAATCAGGAAGCCCGATATAGTGATATTCCTCAGGATTTCCCCTGAGACCTCCATAAAGAGGAAATACAGGGAGAAGAAGAGCCTGGACAGGAACGAATCAGACAAGGCCTTCCTCGGCAGGGTCTCCAGATTCTATGAGGGCCTGATAGAGAAGCAGGTCTTCGGGAAATGGGTCGCACTGGACGGCGAGAAGTCAATTGAAAAGGTCTTTGAGGAAATCAGGAAGGTTTTAGGGATGTAGTGCAATAAAGGCATATCATCCAAAAGTGGCTAATCCCCTTATAAATCTTTCTGCCATATTGATGGATATGACTACAGAAACAGCGCAGAAAATTGTAACTCCAGGCTTTATATACATGGGATTTGATGTCCCGGGGTTAGAAATATCTACAGACCTGATTGATAACCTGGGAACAAGCAAACCAGCATATGAGTTAGCTCCAAAATCAATCCCGCTGGCATGGTGGGACTGTTTGTATTTGGTTGGCAGGGATTTGACTTTAGGGTTTAATGGTGCGGAATCCCTTCCGGAACCTGTCAGAGAGGCGGGAAAAATTGTCTATTCCGATGCACAGGAAAGGAAAGAAAGGGGCGGATGGCACAAGGATGCTATTCTGTTTGAGGGGTTAGGTGCCAAGATACCAGGGAGCATAAGACCTGGAAGAGATTATATTGTTGCAAGGTATTTCAAGGGAATAAAAGGGTTTAAAAAAGAAGGAAAGGACATAGACCCTCTGCCGGATACAAGGGAAGAGAAGATATGGCTTCCTCCAGGAGACGGAAGATTTATTGTCCCAACAAAATACGGGGAGCTGTGTCATCTAATAACAGGGACACCAAAAGAAACAATCAAAGACAGAAAAGAGGCAATCAAAAGATGGGTAGAAGCAGGGTTTACAGAAGAGCAGGCTGAAAAGGAATTGTCAATGTTCTACAGGGGCAATTTAGGGACCTATGCCGTCTACTCCTGGTCCAGCGACAGCAGCGGCCCGCTTTGCATCAGGCTCTACAACGGGCCCGGGGGCGGGGGCGCCAATATCGGCTCGTTCGCCGTGAGTAGGTCTGCCGAGCGGAGCGAGGCACCGAAAAATAAGGGCTTCAGGATGCTGACAAAGGCAGAATACGAATCCTTTGTAACAGACAGGAATACATTAGGTGAATTAAGAGAAACCCTGC
>JAUXAV010000032.1 GCA_030619735.1 Candidatus Aenigmatarchaeota archaeon
CATGAGAAGCTGGAAAAGGAGCTGGTTTCAGAGCTCAGGGGCGAGAAGAGCCATATAATAATTAACGGCTGCCTGACCCTGAAGACCCCATACGGCTGCTTCCCTGCCCTGTCCCAGGAGTTCTTCAGGGTCTTTAAACCCGATTCCCTGATAATCCTGGAATCCTCTCCAGGGGACCTGGTAAGGGACCCGAAGGCCTCCCATGAAATCCTGAGGCAGCAGGACCTTGACCGCAACTACGGCATCATGTATGCATCCCTGTCCGATTCCCCTGTAAGGGTCATAACAATAGAGAAGGGCAATGTCGCCCTGGCAGTGAAGGAGCTGCTGGAATATTTAAAGCTCGTCTTCAAAGGATAGGTAAGTGATAATATGCTCTCAGCGTTTTTGCAGGTCACCATGGTTTCACTCGGGCTTTCCTTCATGCTCTCCCTGCTCTACCGGTTCCTTACCAATCCGGATGAGATGAAGAGGATAAAGAAGGAGATGAAGTTTTACAAGGAAAAATCCAGCGAGGCCCAGAAGGCCGGGGACAAAGCCAAGGCAAACGAATACATGAAGGACATGATGAAGGCGAGCCAGCAGCAGTTCAAGCAGAACATGAAGCCCATGATGGCATCCATGCTTGTCTTTTTTATTGTCCTGGGCTGGATGCACAGCACATTTGCAAGCGTCCTGGTCCAGCTCCCTGTCACCATCCCCTTTGCAGGGAATGACCTGGGCTGGTTCTGGTGGTACATCCTGATAACCATCCCCTGCACCATGCTCTTCAGGAAGCTCCTGGGAGTGGACTAATATATAATACTTTCTCTAAAACTCTATCATGCCAGGCTATAAATCAAGCGGTTTCAGCTTTTCCTCCGAAGAGAAGATATGGGACAATACCCTGAATGTATTGGGAGCCCTGCTCATGATCAAGGGGACAAAGAAAATCCCCTTATTCAAGAAGGGCGGTAGCATAGCTTCATCCCCATCCATAAGGAATGGCAGGGTCTATTTCGGTGCCAATGACTACCTATTTTACTGCCTTGACCTGAAAACCGGTGAAAAGCTCTGGAGCTTCCAGACCTCTGGGATTGCCTCCTCCCCTGCTGTGACAGATAAAGCAGTCTATTTTGGCTCCTATGACGGGAATTTCCACTGCCTGACCCTGGACGGAAAGCTACTCTGGAAATACGAGACAGGCGGCTATATCTATTCCACCCCGGTGGTCCATAAGGGACTTGTGATATTCGGCTCCTGCGACAATTTTGTCCACGCCCTAGACGAAAAGACAGGCAAGAGGATATGGAGATACGAGACAGGGGACTGGATATCCTCCTCCCCCACAGCGGCAAATGATACCGTATTTATAGGCTCCTATGACAACAAGCTCCATGCCATATCCCTTTCAGGCAAGAGGCTCTGGGCATTCAATACAGGAGACAAGATCCATTCCTCTACCCTTATCCATAATGGAAGGGTATATTTCGGCTCCTTTGACAACAACCTCTATTGCCTCTCCCCTAAGGGGGAGAAACTCTGGTCCTTCCCGACAGGGGATGCTGTGGTCATCCGGGGGGCAGCTGTTTCAGATAATATAATCTATTCAGGCTCCAGGGACGGGAGTCTCTATGCCCTGGATTCGGAAACAGGGAAGAAACTCTGGGACTACAAAACCGGAGACATAATGAGCACCACTCCTGTTATATGGGAAGAGAAAATCTACTTCGGCTCCTGTGATGACAACTTCTATGCTCTTGATGCTAAAACAGGGAAGCTTATCTGGAAGTTCCAGACCGGCGGTGCAATAGACTCCTCCCCTGCTCTATCTCAGGGAATAGTTTGCTTCGGCTCCTGGGACTGCAATCTCTATGCCCTGGACGCAAAGACCGGGAAAGAGATATGGAGGTTCCCCACAAGCCTCTCCTACATGAGCCCTGTGGAGGTTATAAGCAAGGGAGGGGAAAGAATAACATTTACCCTATCCTCCAAAGGGGATGTCCTGAAGGCAGAATCCCCTGCACAGGAGGAAAGGGAGAGGGAGGATTACGGGATTATGGGTGCCTCATATGTGGAAAGGGAATCGCCATTCGAAACCAAAGAGATGGCCTACAAAAGAAAGAAGAAATACAGGTAGCATGGTTTTATAGCAGATAGTAAAGGCCTATCCCAATGCCCGCGACCGCAGCTCCTGTTGCCGTATTCAAAAATGTTAAAGCCTCCCCTGTTCTCAGGAATTTTTTATATGGTCTGCACCCCTTTCCCCTGTTTCTTTCAACATTTCTAATGGCATATATATGAGAACCTATAAGGGGGGTAAAATCCTGCACCCTGACATCATAATTCCTTGTTCTCTTGTAATGTATCTCCAAATCATCTGAACTGTTCAAACTTTGCTTAAATATTCCTGCCATTTAATCGCCTTATAAAGTAATGATATGTTAAATTTTTAAACCTTAATTAATACTCAAGGCCAATTCTTTACCATGAAATACTATGACCTGCATACAGGTTCAGGGAACCTCAAGGAGATACTCAGGCTCGCCCGGGAGCTGGGCTGGTCCGGATTAGGTATTATAATCCCCTATGACAGGGATTTTTCCAGGAACCTGGAAACCCTCAGGAAGGAAATCAAGACCCTGAAGCCAAAGCTGGACATAGCCCTGGGAGCGGAAATCTCAGGGGAGAAGCCCGGAAAAATCCGCAGGACCGCAAAGGACCTCAGGAAAAAACTGGAACTGATAGTGGTTTCGGGAGGGGACCTGGAAGCGAACCGGAGGGCTCTGGAGACCCCGGAAACGGATATCCTTTCCCATCCCTACCTGGACAGGAACGACCCCGGCCTGGACCATGTGATGGCAAAGCTTGCAGAGAAGAACCGGGTAGCCATAGAGTTCAGCTTCAATGAAATCCTCTATGCCTACAAGAAGAGGAGAAGCCAGATTCTGCAGAACCTCCTGGGGGCGGCAAAACTGGTGAAGAAATACAAGGCCCCCTTTACAATATCCTCCGGAGCCAGGGGGCCCTGGGACCTCAGGAGCCCCTCTGAATTAACCGCCCTGGGCAGGGTCCTGGGCCTTCCGAATCCGGAGATAAAGCACTCGCTTTCCGAAGGAATCCTTCAGGAGAACAGGAAAAGGCTGGGAAAGAAATGGGTCATGCCCGGGGTGGAGGTGGAACCATGAAGCTCAAACCCCTCCCCAGCATGAAGGAGAGGAAGCGCTACATAGTCTTCAGGGTACTGTCTGATAAGCCAGAATATTCCCTGGAGTTCCAGGCTGTCAGGGACGCCATACTCAACTCCGTCCTGAACTGGCTCGGGGAGGAGACCTCTGCCAGGGCAGGGGTCTGGGTGATAAAGAACCTCTGGGACAGGAAGAAGCAGAAGGGATTCATAAGGTGTAGCAGGAAGGAAACAGACCTGGTGAAAACCGCCTTGGCCATGGTCCACCAGATAGGGGATTCCAGGGTCATAATCCAGAGCCTGAGGGTGACAGGCACGATTAAGAAAGGCAAATGAATTATTAGGAAATCATTTTTGGTTTGGTGAGTCCTGATTCCTTCTCCCTTTTAAATACGTGCCCCCTCCCTGTCATTATAGTCTTGTCCAGATATATGTTCTGCGCATGGTCCACCATCTGCCAGACCACAGTGGGCCATCTCCTGGCATATCCATGCTGGAATGCATTGCGTTCAAGCTGGAGCCTCCTCTTCTGCCCCCTCCTATCCCCGTCGCCGTTGCCTTCAATGAAGAGGTGGTCAAGCGCCCAGGCCGCCTGGTCAACATAGGCCTCACCAGAGTCCATTAGGTAGCCCCTTGCCTGAGGTTCCCCCGGCCCCCATAGTCCTTCCCCATAAGGAACATTGGGATTGTCATGGGAGTTGAGGTCCTCGCATGCATGGTCGAACTTCGTTGCCAGTGCTACCCTGCCCGAGCCAATGGTATCGGACAATATGCCGCTTACAGCCTGCTGCAGGTTCAGGTATGGCATCATAATGACGTTTGATGCCGTATACATCCACATCAGCTGCTCTTCATTCAGGAATTTGTCAATGAGAAGGATATCCAGTTTATCGAAATCCAGCTTGAACAAATCCCTTACCGGCCTTGATTTTATATCATCCGGGAAATGCTCACTGTTGCTCAGGGTGGCGTATCTGAGGCCGGAGTTGCTGAGCTCTGTCTGCAGCATATGCTCGTATTCCCTGTAGCCCTTCCCCCCCTCATATTTTATGAACTCCAGGTGGCACCCGCCTTCAATAACAAGAAGCATATCCTTCCTCTGGGATTTAGAAAGAGATTCTTTGACGAATTTCGCCTGCGCCCTTATACCATACTGGATTCCCTTGTCAGGGCTTCTCAGCCCCAGCATCATGGCAACTCGCTTATTCTCCCAGCCGTATTTTCTTTTTATATCAAGCCTGTCGAACTTGGAGGTGCACAGCCTGACCCCATGGGAGATGTGCTTCAGCTTGAGCTCATTAATGCCATATGTTTTGGATTTCAATACATCCATTCCGCGGTCTGTGTGCACAATCAGGCCGTCGCTGTTCTCGGCTATTCCCTGGAGGGTCTCCCTCTGATAATCATCAGGCTCCTGAAGGATGGTATGGATATCAGTAAGCGTGGTTATTCCTGCATCTCTGAATGCCCTGAGCATTTTAAGATAATTGTCCTTGTGTCCCAGCCCGTACTCAAATTCAACAAGCGCCACCGTAGGGTCTTCCATTTCCTGCGCCCTTCCCACTATGGTTGAGATTCCGCTATTCCAGGAACGATTCTTATAAATAGTCATGTCCACAGGATTATGCTCATAGCTTAACGGGTCCTCATCATCCCCTAACAACGCGGCAACCCTAAAGGACCTAACCTCCCCGGTGAGCAATTCTGCTGCATGTGCCACCTGGTCTGCATATCCTCCAATCCCGCACCTGCTGGGGGGAAAGGTGCTGACAAGGCGATAATTCATTGGCATGCAGAAAATAATAATATGTTGATTTATAAGCCTTTCGCAGGTTTATCTCTTTATGGTAGTTACAGTTAAATTCAGATGTGGGATGAGAGCGAACCTTCCTAAAATATTTAAACCATTCTTTCCAATATATGAATATAGGGCTGGGCAAGCCCGAATTAACGCCTGTGGAGATGGAGCCTCTGTCGAGGAGGCAAGCTCCGTCAGCGAAGCAGGAACTATACGTGATGAGTCCTTTGGGGCAATAGACGCTGGAAGCCCATGATTTCAATCATGGGAGGATGTCACAAATACCCAAAGCAATATTAAAGATTAAGTTAATGTTAAAATTGTGAGGTGAAAAAAATGCCGCAGCCCATACCACCGAATTACATGGCATACGACAGGACCATAGTAGTCTTTTCGCCAGAGGGGAGACTCCTGCAGGTGGAGTATGCAAGGGAGGTAGTCAAGAGGGGCGCTACAGCTATAGGGGTAAAGACCCAGAACGCAGCAGTAATGGCTGCAATAAAGAGCACATCCCCCCTGATGACGCAGGGCTCATACAAGAAGGTTTATGAAGTGGACAAGCACATAGGCCTTGTGAGCTCAGGCCTGTTAGCGGATGCAAGCGACCTTGTCTCCCTAGCAAGGGTAAAGGCCCAGGTAAACAAGATAACATATGGAGAACCAATATCCGTCCAGAGCCTGGCAAGATATATATGCAGCCGTAAGCATTTAGTGACCCAGTATGCAGGCGTCAGGCCCTATGGAGTGGGCCTTTTGATAGGCGGAAAAGACAAGTCAGGTATAAGGCTTTTTGAGACAGACCCCTCCGGGACCATGATAGAATGGGATGCCCAGGTAATAGGCAAGGGAGCGGACAAGGCAAAGAAGGTCCTGGAAAGGGGTTACAAGGACGGCATATCCCAGGAGGACGGGATAAGGCTTGTGCTCAAGGCCCTGAAGGCAAGTGAGAAGGGCATAACCCCTGATAGTGTTGAAGTTGCAATAATGGGTGAGAAGGAATTTAAAAGGCTCAGGCCGGAAGAGACAAAGAAATTCCTGAGATAGGGTTGCGAATTCTAATATACCATCAACAATTACAAGGCGAATGTTATGGTTTCAATAGAAGAAGCGGTTATAGCAAGGATTTCCAGAGGGCATGAGAGTTTTGAAATCCTGGTGGACCCGGAATTAGCCCTGAGATTCAAGAAAGGGGAAAGCGTCTCAATGGACAGGATGCTGGCGGTAAATGAGGTCTTCAAGGACGCCAGGAAGGGGGAAAAGGTCTCCCCTTCAGAGCTGGAAAAGAACTTCGGCTCCTCTGACCCCCTGAAGGTCGCTGAGAAAATCCTGAAGGAGGGCGACGTCCAGCTGAAGACCGAGCAGAGAAGGGAGATGGTTGAAGAGAAGAAAAAGCAGATAGCAGCCATAATCTCAAAGCAGGGCATGGACCCCAGGACCAAGCTCCCCCATCCCATACAAAGGATTCTTAATGCAATGGAGCAGGCCCATGTCAATATTGACCCGTTCAAGCCCGCCCGGGCCCAGGTGAACCCTGTCCTGGAAAAGCTCAGGGAGATACTCCCCATCTCCACGGAAAAGATAGAGGTGGCGGTCAAAATCCCTGTGGAGTTTGCAGGAAAGGCAAGCCATATAATAAGGGAGATAACCGAGATAAAGAAGGAGGAATGGAGGCAGGACCACTGGTTCGCCATAATAGAAATCCCTGCAGGCATGCAGGCCGATATATACGAGAAGCTCAACTCCCTGACCTCCGGGAGGGCTGATGTGAAGCTGGTAAAGGAAAAGCTTTAAACAAGCTCTTTTCAGAAAGAGCTTGAGCAGAAAGGAGGTGCCCTGGCATTCGCTTCGCTCATTCGGGCACCTTCCAAGAGCCAAAAGCTTTAAATATAGAGAATTCATAAATAAGAGTTTAAGAGAGAAGAAAGATATGGAAGAGAAAGATGCTGGAGAAAAGAAGGCGCCGGCAAAGGAAGAAAAGCCACAAGCAAAAGGCCTTCTGAAAAAGGAAAGGGAATTCGTAGTCCCAGGGGACAAGATAGTGGATTCTATGGAATTCCTGCCGGGCAAGAACTGCTTCAGGGACGGCAACTCCATTTATGCAAAGAAAATCGGCATTGTCAGTGTAAATGGCAGGGTGGTTTCTGCCATAGCCCTTAATTCTGTCTATGACCCAAAGACAGATGACATGGTGATAGGCGAGGTGACAGAGATAAGGGACAACGGCTGGGTTGTGGATATAAAATCCCCATACCATGCCCTTCTTCCCCTCTCACAGGTGGGGGAATACGTGGACCCTGCCAGGGGGGACATGGCAAGGATTTACAATATAGGCGACATGCTCTACTGCAGGGTTTCCCAGGTCACCACTGCAAAAAGGATAGATGTCAGCATGCTGGACCGAAGAACCAGGAAGTTCCATGGGGGGAGAATCCTGGAGGTCAATCCCGCAAAGGTCCCCAGGATTATAGGAAAGCTGGGCTCCATGATAAACATGATAAAGGACAAGACAGGCTGCATAACAATCGCAGGCCAGAACGGCTTAATCTGGCTCATGGGAGAGAAGCCCGTCCAGGACCTCGCGATAAAGGCCATAAGGACGATTGAAAAGGAATCCCACAAGGACGGCCTGACGAACAGGATAGGGGAGATGCTTGACAAGGCCGGAGGCGCCGGGAAACCGGCAGCAAAAGCAGAGCCCGCCAAGACAGAGCCTGCAAAAGCCCCTGAGAAGGAGGAGAAGAAATAATTATGAAAAGGGAAGACGGAAGAAAGCCGGATGAGATGAGGCCCCTTGTGATAAAGGCAGGTGTCCTGAAGGAGGCCAATGGTTCTGCCCTGGTGAAGCTGGGAAAGACCACTGCAATAGCTGCGGTGTACGGACCAAGGGAGACCCATCCAAGGCATCTGACCCGGCCCGACAAGGCCTTACTCAGGTGCTATTACAATATGGCGCCGTTCTCAACAAATGACAGGGTAAGGCCGGGGAGGAGCAGGAGGAGTACAGAGATTGCAAAGGTCACCAGGGAGGCCCTGGAACCGGCCCTGTTCCTGGAGGAGTTCCCCAAGGCAAGCATTGAGGTCTTTATAGAAATCCTGCAGGCGGATGCAGGAACCAGGACAGCAGGGATAAACGCCGCCTCTGTTGCCCTGGCTGATGCAGGAATCCCCATGAGGGACCTTGTAACCTCCATAGCGGCAGGCAGGATTGACAAGACCCCAATCCTGGACCTTGCAGGAAAGGAAGAAGAGGAGACAGAATGCGACCTGCCGATAGCCTATATGCCCAGGGAGAAGAAGATAACGCTTATGCAGATGGATGGTGATATTGCGCAGAAGAACCTGAGGGAAGTGATTGATACCGCCATAAAGGTATGCGAACAGATTTATGAAAAGCAGAAGGAAGCCTTAAAGGAGAGATGGGTAGGTGAAGGGAAATGATAATGCAGAGCGAATATATTATGAACCTTGCATCCAAGGGCCTGAGGATTGACAACAGGAAGCCCGAGGATTTCAGGGAGATAAAGCTGGAGAAGGGCGTAACAGGGAATGCAGAGGGCTCTGCCAGAATCAGGATGGGCAAAACAGAGATAATGGTAGGGATCAAGATGGGGGTTGGCGTGCCCTTCCCTGATTCCCTGGACAAGGGAGTTTTAATAGTCGGCGCGGAGTTCTCACCCATAGCCTCACCCAGCTTTGAGAAGGGCCCCCCAAGGGAGGAGGCAATAGAGCTCGCAAGGGTTATAGACCGGGGAATAAGGGAGTCAAAGGCAATAGATTTGGAGAATCTCTGCATAAAGAAGGGGGAGAAGGTCTGGATGGTCTTCATAGACATCCATATACTGAACCATGATGGAAACCTTATTGACGCTGCCGGCCTGGCCTCAATTCAGGCTTTGCTTGATGCCAAGATGCCTGAATACATTGAGAAGGAGGAGAAGGTCAATTACGAGAAAAGGACAAAGCCTTTTCCTGTAAAGTTCAAGCCCGTGCCTGTTACAGTGGTAAAGATGGGGGAGAGTTTCTTTATAGACCCCAGCCTTGAGGAGGAGAATGCACTGGGGGCAAGGTTCACTATTACAACAATGGACAACGGGAACATATGCGCCATGCAGAAGGGCGGGGTCGAAGCCCTGAAAATCGAGGAGATAGACAGGATTTTTGATTTGGCCGTCAGGAAGGCAGGGGAGCTCAGGAAGCTCCTTAAATAAAGAAGGCACAGTGTGATTTCATGCCAAGGACAAAAAAGGTCGGCATTGCAGGGAAGCACGGCGCCAGATACGGCCTGAGGGTAAGGAAAAGGAACATAGTAATCGGAAGGCTCAGGAAGGCCAGGAAATGCCCCAAATGCCTGAAGCCCGGGCTGAAAAGG
>JAUXAV010000020.1 GCA_030619735.1 Candidatus Aenigmatarchaeota archaeon
TGGCAGAAGAGGGTGCCCAGGAGGGAAAGAGAGAATCCATATCACTGCCTATGGTGATGTAATGACCTGTCCTTTGGTTCAGATTAGCTATGGCAATGTTTTAAAAAAGCCCTTAAAAAATATTTTTGAGAGAATGAACTCCTTTCCTTTTATTAAAAAGTATAACAGGTTGTGCAAACATTGTTTTGATAAAGAATATTATGAGAAGATTTGCAGGCCTGCCGAAGAAATAGAAAACCCTCCTTTAAACATAGATGCTATTCTCCATTCTAGGACCTCCACCCAGTAGATTATAGTAGTCGCACACACCCTCTAGTTACCCCCTGTGCAAGCTCTATTACCTTCCTGGTTATTCCCCTGAACTGAATCCTGATGAGAATGTATGGGGGTATCTGAAGGGGAAGAAGCTCAAATCCCATACAGCCTGTTACAATGAGCATATATTTATTAACAGTGAATTCAATAATTACTAAACTTTTGGCGGCTAGGTATGAAAAGAAAATATCTGATAGGGCTGATTCCTGTAGTTCTTTACCTTATCCTAGCCATGGCGATCCTACCGAATACAGGGATAGCATGGGATGAAACAAGGTATTTTGCAAGCGCAAAGGCAAGGGCATATTCCATATATTCTTGGGCAACAGGTTCCCCTGGGCTTGAGATGTGCTCCCTTGAGGAGGTTCAGCAGAACCCGGACAACTGGGGAAGGTGCTGGGACGGGAGGCCAAGGCTTTCCCAGACCTTTTCGGGCCTGACCTGGGCAGGCATATGGTTTCTGAACGGCAGGAGCCTTGATGTGATGTCTTCTGCAGCAGCGCACAGGATTTCAACAATAATCCTGACAATGATAGGGATATTCATACTCTTCCTGTTCGCAACAGAGGCATTCGGCCTCAATGTGGGGATTTTCTCCTCTCTTGCCCTGATATTCATACCAAGGTTTTTCGCGCACTCACATTATGCAACAATGGATGTTCCTGTAGCAGTGATGAGCTTCCTTACAATCTATCTCTTCTGGAAGGGCCTGAGAAGCTGGAAATTCGGGCTCCTTGCAGGGATTGTATTCGGCCTTGCCCTTGCAACAAAAATAAATGCATATTTCATTCCCTTTATACTTTTAATCTGGCTTGTGGTGAGCTACAGGGACAGGGTATGGAAATTCTTTATGGATATTAAAAAAAGGGTCTTTAAGCCCAGATCAATCCCGCTGGTATTCTACTCCATAATCCTCCTGCCCCTGATAGTCCTGGTCCTTGCCTGGCCCTGGCTCTGGATTGATACCATACCCAGATTTATCGACTATATGTTATGGAATCTTGTGCATACCGAAGGCACGACAATATTCTATATGGGCCAGTCCTTTATAGACCTGCCCTGGCACTACTCCTGGGCCATGATGCTTTTCACGCTTCCCATACCCATAATTATCTTCTCCCTGATAGGGGGATTAAAGGGCATAAGGGACACGCTTTCCAATAAAAACAGGACATCCTTCCTGATTATAACAGGCGCCCTTTTCATGCCCATACTGTTCACGCTTCCCATAGCAAGCCCGCATGACGGGGTCAGACTCTATATGCTTTCCTTCCCCTTTATAGCCATCCTTGCCGGACTGGGCGCTGACTGGCTTCTGAGTTTTGCAGGAAAATACATAACAAAAAGAAATATCATGATGCTGGCAGCCGTACTGCTGGCCCTGCTTATTGTAATACCCGGCCTTCATGCTGTTTCCAGGGGGCATTCCAGCACAGCCACCTATTACAATGAGCTTATAGGAGGCCCTGAGGGGGCATACAGAAACGGGTTCCAGGTGGAATACTGGGGAGAGGCATACCTTGATGCTGTTAAATGGCTCAACCAGAACGGAAAGGAGAATGCAGCCCTCTATGTCCCGATGGCCTGGAACATATTCAACACATACAGGTACGGGGACATAGGCCAGATAGGAAAGAGAACATCAGAGGGGAGGCACGACCTGAACTACTCCGCATTCCAGAGCCTCGGAGGCCAGGTTTTCGAGCAGTATGGCCTGCTAAGGAATGACTTCCGGCTGGTAAATGAATCAGCTGATGCAGACTACACCATCCTTCTGATGAGAAGGTGTGTTATTGAGGGATCAGGAGAACTGAAAGCATACCTCCGGGAGTGCGAGCCCCTCCACTCCATAATGCCGGACGGCGCTCCCCTTGTAATAATCTATGATGCGGGATGTGTCTGATATGTCACTGAAGACCCTTGCCCCCTCATATCTCAACAGGCTCAGGACAGCAATAGAGAATGCGGGTAGCGGCAGAAAGGCCCTGAACATAGGATGCGGCGACGGCGAATACGACCTTCACCTCTCCAAAAGGTTTGAATCAATCACAGGCCTTGACATAAACAGGAGGGACCTTTCCATTGCAGTGCAGAACCGGAAGAAGAACAGCAGATATCTCCTTGCTGACGGAAGGAGAATCCCCTTCAGGGACAGGGCATTTGACTGCGTGATATGCATAGATGTCCTGGAGCACACAGAGGATTACAGGAGGATAATATCCGAGATTC
Organism: Candidatus Aenigmatarchaeota archaeon; assembly: GCA_030619735.1. Lineage (GTDB taxonomy): Archaea > Aenigmatarchaeota > Aenigmatarchaeia > QMZP01 > JAUXAV01 > JAUXAV01. The sequence goes on from JAUXAV010000020.1 coordinate 2,545, forward strand.
ACAGGGTCCTCAGGAAGGGAAGCCGGCTTGTAATCTCTGTTCCCAGCAGGGAATATCCCTTCACATACGACCCCCTGAATTTCCTTCTGAAACCCTTCGGGAGGCATGCCCCTATAGGCATATGGGGATTCGGACATCTCCGCCTCTACAGGGACAGCGAATTCAGGAGGGAGCTTGAGAAGGCCGGGTTCAGGGTGGAGAAGACAGAGTATCTTAACCATTACCTTGCGGGTCTTTGCGAAAACTACCTCTCCACCCTTTTCCAGGGCACGGCCAAGGCAGGGAATGGCAGCAGGAGGCCCGGCAGCCCGCCCAAATTCCTGGTGAAGCTGGTGGGGCTGCTGCTCAGGCTCGATAACAAGCTATTTAAAAATTCAAGGACAAGTATTGGTTTGTTAATCAGGGCAAAAAAGGTATAGGTGACAGCATGAAGGTATTGTTCATATTCCCCCCGCTAACAATGGAAGAGAGATACAGCAAAAGGGTAGGCAGTGTCGGCGGCTACCTTGCGCCGCTGGGCCTGGCCTACATGGCCTCTGTTCTTCTCAGGGAGGGGCATGATGTAAAGATAACAGATGCCCCTGCCCTCGGCTTCACCAATACTGATGTACTGAAGGAGATAGGAAAATGGGAGCCGGATTTCATAGGCATGACAGCCCTGACCTCCATGATTCAGAGGGTCTCGGAACTGGGCAGAAAGATAAAGGAGCAGCACCCGGATACCGTCCTGGGCATAGGGGGTCCCCATGCCACCATAATGCCAAGGGAAACCCTGAGGGATACAAAGGCGGACTTTGTGATAATGGGTGAGGGGGAGATAACAATCCCGGACGCCCTGAGGAATGTCAGGAAATCCAAAAAGGCAGGCATAATCCAGGGAAAACCCGTGGAGGACCTTGATTCCATACCCTTCCCTGCCAGGGACCTGCTTCCCATGGAAAGGTACACTGCCCTGCCGAACAACTACAAGCGGGACCCCCATACAATAAACATGATAACAAGCAGGGGGTGCCCCTACCAGTGCACATTCTGCTGCAAGGCCATATACGGGATGAGATACAGGCTGAGGAGCGTCGGTAATGTAATGGAGGAGATAAGGCAGGTGGCTGAAAAATACAATGCAAAGGAGATAGCATTCTGGGACGACCTCTTCACCATGAGAAGGAAATGGGTGATGGGGCTCTGCGATGAAATCCTGAAAGAGGGCCTTGACATTGCATGGTCATGCGAGACCCGGGTGAACATGGTTGACAGGGAGATGCTGGCGAAGATGAAGAGGGCAGGCTGCTGGAACATCTTCTACGGGATAGAAGCAGGTGACCAGAGGCTCCTGGACAACATACAAAAGGGAACAACCCTGGAGCAGGCCAGGAAGGCGGTGAGGATAACAAAGCAGTCCGGAATAGAAGTCAGGGGCTCCTTCATGATAGCCCTGCCAGGGGAAACCCCGGAGCTTGCCAGGAGCACCATAAGGTTTGCAATAGAGCTCGACCCTGACTATGCGCAGTTCACAGTGACAACACCCTTCCCGGGGACCAGGCTCTACAATGAGGCCTCAAAATGGGGGAGGCTGAGCAGGAGATTCAATGAATACAATGAATGGAATCCTGTCTTCGTCCCCAGGGGCTACAGGGATGCGGAGGAGGTGAAGGAAATCCATAGGGAGGCCTTCAGGAGGTTCTATATGCGCCCCGGCTATATCCTGAAAAGAATCAGCAGGACAAGGTCCCTCTCGGATTTCAGAAGGAACCTGACAGGCCTGAAAATGATTATGGGATTCAGGTAGATTCAGGCTTCCTTTCTCAGCCTTTTCCAGAACTCTGTCTCACTTTCCCCCTTCTTCTCCCTCTCCTTCCATCCTCTCTTCCTTGCCAGCCACGCAATCCAGTAAAGGGGCATATACACTGCATAGAACAACAGGAATGCCTGAACGAAAATTATCTGGAACGAAGCCAGGAGCGCCACGATATAGAGCACAGGAAGGAAGAGCTCTGCAAGCCCTATCTTATAAAAAGCATTTGAGATTCTGCCGCCCTTCCCGGGTTTCTTTTTCAGCTGCCCGGTCACATTCATATATTCAAACCTCATCTCATGCAGCCTCAGGAGCAATTTAAACAGCGATGCAGAGGCCCCCAAAACCAGGAATATCACCATGTTGGTCATGGAATAAACCCCGAACCCTATGAATAAGAACACCAGATAGAAGAGGTCATGGCCCACAACATCCAGCAGCCTCCCGTAGTATGTGCTTCCATGGTATCTGGCCAGCTCCCCGTCAACACAGTCCAGTAGATATGCTATATTCAGCAGTACCGCGCTCAAAACAATGAAGTACCAGTGTGAAACCCAGAGAAAGGGGATAAAGGAGGCCATGACAAATACAATGGAAACCACTGTCACGCTGTTGGCAGGGACCCCCAGCATAAGGAACAGCCTTGTAAGGTATATGGAAACCCTCCTCAGCTGCTTCAGGTAGGCTGAGTAATCAAATTTGGGGTCCTGGCATATCCTGCGCAGCTCCTTTACGGATTTGGTCTTCCTCATACAATCTTATTATTCTCGCATTCTAATATTTAAAAATAAAACCATACACATTAAGAGGTGAAGGAATGGAAAGGACTGTTAGGATAACAAACATCATCATGATAATAATCGGGATATTGGTGCTCTGCGCAGCCTATTCCATGGCATGCCGGATGGACCTGGGAAACCCGACAATAACCTTCATTAAGGACCCGGGCAGGATTGCAACCATTCAGAGGCCTGTAATGCTCTTTATCGGAATAATATCCTCAATCAGCCTGGTCGGCGTATTCCTTATAGCTTACCCCCTGTTCTGCCTCAGGAAAGGCATAAGCTGCATCCGGTTCCGCTGATTACTCCCTTAAGGACAGCAGCGCCCCCACCAGTGCAGGCGCCAGGCCGGTTATCACGAATGCCAGTATGCTCATTGCCACTATGCTCCCTGCCCCGGCCCCAAAGGAGGAGAACATGGCTATGAGAACGGCCTCCCTGGTCCCGAACCCGCTTACTGTTACAGGTATGAGCCCTATTATGGTGGCTATGGGGAACGCCGTAACAAATATATGAAAGGGGATATTCATCCCCATGGAAAGGGCCACCATATAGCTTGCTGTATAAACCCCGAGCCAGCCAGCCAGGGTCACTACAAAGGGAACTATAAGGGCGCCTGTCCCCGGCATGTTCCCATAGAAATGCTCAAATGCCTCCCTTGCATTCTCCTTCATCCTCCTGGGAACCATAACCCTGTGCACAATCCTCATGACCCTGGCACTGAGCTCCCTTTTCATAAAGAACATCAGTGCTGCAACAAACAGCACAAACCCTGCTATGGTGACCGTTATCAGCGCCATGTCAAACACATATCCTGCAAGCAGCCCGAGCCCTATTATGGCAATGGCAAAGAGCGAGAGCATATCCATTGCCTTATCCAGGACAACACTGGAGCTGCACTCACCCAGGCTTTTCTCTGCCTTTTCCCTGATATAGCCTATCCTCATAAAGGTGCCAAGCCTGCCCGGGGTGAGCATGCTGTAGAACGTTCCTATCAGATACACCTTCACAAGATAGGGGAACCCGAGCCTTATCCCCTGCCGGTCCAGTATGTATTTCCATTTGTAGGTCTGCAAAAGTATATAGGGTATAATGAGCAGGAGCGCAGGCAGGAGATACAATACCTCAACAGAATAAAAGGCCTCTGCTATCCTTTCGGGCCCGCTTCTTATTATTATATATATCAATATGACTATCCCTATCACAGGAAGTATCTTCTTCAGATTTTTCCATTTTTCCATGCAATCACTCCAATATATCCCTCAGCCTGGTCCTGAGTATGGCCAGAAACATCCTTGGCACAGCGCTCCTCATCCTGAGCGTGGAATGCTCCACATCCCTCCATTCTATAGGGACCTCCCTTACAATATATCCTTTCTTCTTCATAAAATACAGAAGGCATGCATCAAAGGCAAAGTTTTTTTCCTGCACCCCATCAATAACACCCTTTATCACCCTGCTCCTGAACACCTTAGCCGGACATTGCGTGTCCCTATACGGCAGACCCAGTATCAGCCTCACCAGCATATTGAATCCCCTGCTCGCGATTATCCTCCCCAGGGGCTGTTTCTTCACTATCCTGGCCCCCTTTATCCATCTGGAGCCCATTACCCCGTCATAGTTCCCTATCTTCCCTGCCAGCTCCGGAATCTCTTCCGGAGGGGTTGCCCCGTCCGCATCCACATACACCACCAGCTCCCCTGTCACAAGCCTTATGCCCTCTATTATGGCCCCGCCCTTCCCCATCCTTCCCTCAAAATACCTGTATTTTACCTGGGGATATTTTTTCGCAAACCCCTTCACCACACCCAGGGTATTGTCCCTGCAGCTGTCCATTATAACATATATCTCAAAGCCCCCCTTCCCCCTGAAAAACCTGACATACCTCTCCAGGGTCCTGCCTATCCTTTTCTCCTCATTCCTTGCCGGCATTATTATGGAATACCTTGGCTGCGCCATCAGATGCCTCCTTAAAGTCGGCATAACTATTGAACCTTTGGTTCAACATACTAATCGGATAGCAAAGGGATTAATAAATATAATTGTAATCTGGCATGCAATCCTGAACCTGAGGAGCCGGCGGAAACGCCTTTATGGGTATGGCATATGGTGGTTGTTGTGATAATTGCAGCCGGATTTTGCTGGAAATTAAATAGACAAATAATCCATAATTTGTTTAAATAACCCACATGCCCATTAGTTTTTATGAGAATAGCTGTGCTTGCTGCAAAGTTCCCGCCCCAGGACATAGGGGGGGCAGAGATATCCGTATACAACTTTGCAAAACTGGCATCCAGAAGGCATGAGGTCCATGTTATAACCAGGGAGCAGAAGGCCCTGAAGGACAAATCCAGAAGGGATGGCTTCACAATCCATACGGTCAGGTGCATAGGAAGGACCCAGGTACTCAGGTACTGGAGCACTGCAAGGGCACTTGCAAAAAGGGCCAGGGAGATAAAGCCTGATATCATATATTCAGAGGCCCTGTATTCAGCAGGGATGGCAGGGGCGAAGGCGGGCAAAAGACTTGGCATACCTGTTGTCATAAGGCTGGCAGGGGAGATATACTGGACAGGGGGCTTTATACAGAGGAGGCTTGTCCGGAGGATAGTAAAAGAATCTGGCCTTGTTATTGCCCTTACAGAGCACATGAAAAGGGAGGTCCTGAAATACTGCCCTGATGCAAGGGTGGAGGTTGTGGGGGAGGGGGTAGACTATGAGTTTTTCAGGAAATCCGAAAAGGCAAAACTGCCCAAAAACTCCATCCTCTATATAGGAAGGTTCGTAAAGATGAAGGGCGTGGAGTACCTGGTAAGGGCCTTTAAAATTGTTAAGGAAAAAGTCCCTGATGCCAGGCTGTTCCTGGGCGGATACGGCCCTGAGGAAAAAAACCTGAAAAGGCTTGCAAAGGACCTCAGGGTAAGGGACATAAGCTTCCTTGGCCCCCTAGGCAGGAGTGAGATGGCAGGCTATCTGAAGGCCTGCTCTGTATTCGCACTTCCCAGCACCTCAGAGGGGTTTCCCCTTACCATAGTGGAGGCCATGACCTCAGGATGCCCCATAGTTTCAACAAACGTTAGGGGCCTCCCAGAGATAATGAAGGACGGCAGAAACGGGCTTCTGGTAAAACCAAGGGATGAGAAGGGGCTTGCTGAAAAGATAGGATATCTCCTTAAGAACCCCAGAACCAGGGAGAGGTTCTCAAGGAACAATATAAAGGACGCCAGAAAATACTCCTGGGAAAGGGTAGTTTCCAGCATACTGGAAAAAATCGAGGCAATGGCATGAGGCTGCAAAGACTGCTCCCCTTAATAGGAATCGCAATAATATCAGATAGTATTAGAGGATGATTTGAGCTTCCTTGGTGAACTTGGAATCCATAAACCTTAGTGATATTCCCCTTTCTCCGGCTTATACCTCCAAAGGAGGCACATCAATAGGGCTGCCACTATTGCTCCTGTAATCCAGAAATTAAATGCAGCACCCCAGCCAAAACTGTCTACGAAGAATCCTGTTCCAACACCGGTCAGTGCCGCTCCAATATAGCCCCATCCGTCTATGAAGCCTGTTGCTGATGAAGCAGCTTTTCTTGTCCCGTAGTCCATGGGTATTATGCCCACAATCATCACATGGGGCCCAAAGGTCATGAAGCCAATAAGCATGAGTATGACAAGACTCAGCATCCAGTCACCGCCAGGAACCTGTGGATAAATCCATGCAAACAGGGCAAGCAGGAAAAGCATGATAGCGGCCATGGGCCCCCTTCTGGAATTAAAAATCCTGTCAGATGCCCACCCGGCAAATACCGCACCCACTATGCCGGCCAGGGGGAACGCGAGGGCCTTGAATGCTGCAGTGGATATTGCCGCGCCCTGGACCTCGAACATATAGGTTGGGGCCCAGCTTATGAAGCCGTATCTCACTATATTGAGGCAGAAAAGGCTTAATGCAGCTATCCATATCCTTACATTGGTCAAAACGGATTTTATGGTAAACCTGAAGCCCAGGTGATGGTCCTTTCCACTACTCTTTCCCTCCATTGTTTCGTTTTCCTCTTCCTCTATTGTGGGCAGCCCAACCTCCTCAGGGGCGTTTCTTATCCTTATTACATAGTGTATTCCAAGCAGCATGAAGATTATTGCGGGAATCCAGAATGCCCATCTCCAGCCAAGCAGTCCTGTAACAAGGCCTGCAATAACCCAGGAATATGCATTGCCTGCCTGGTATGAGGTTCCCAATAACCCTCCGGCCTTTCCCCTTATCCTTACAGGAAACCAGTTCGCTACGGTTTTTACACTTGGCGCCCAGCCCATGGACTGGAAGAAGCCGTTCAGGCCCCATATGATTATCATAACGGTTATCCCAGTGGAGAAACCGAAGATTATGTTCAGTATACCCGAACCTATTATGCCCAGGGTCACAAGCTTCCTGGCGCCAATCTTGTCCCCGAGCTGGCCGTTAATGAACTGGCCGAAGGCATATGCTATGAACAGGGCGGACAGCACCCCTCCCATCATGGTCTTGCTCAAAGCAAATTCTTCCATTATCCCTGGCAGGGCAATCGATATATTGACCCTGCACAAATAGAATGCAGAGTATGTGATAATCAGGGTTAGAAGTATTCTCTTTCTCCAGTACCTGAAAGAACCCTTTGTATCCATAAATACCCATTAATTTTTTCCCGCTACCCTCTGGAAATCCTCTTGTGTATCAATTTCTTTCCATCCGCCCTGGATAAGGACAGGTGCAACAGGGTAGCCCCTGTTTATGAGCTCCTGGAACATATCCGTAAGGTAGGCCTTCCTTATATTGACTGCTGTATGGAATGGCTTTTCCAGAAAATTCTTCCTTGCCTTTTTATAAACAGATTTCAGGATATTGACCCCTGAAAGGCTGAACTTTGCCATGCCTATGAACTCCCCATGTGCCTCCACAGGGCTTATGGTCTTTGCAATCTTCACAACCTTCCCGCCCTTTATCACAATGTTCTCGGCTTCCTCCACAGGGTGCTGGAACCGGTCCCTGTAATTGGAAAGCCAGTCCGTATCAACAACAACCGACATGTCAGCTTTGCTCTTAATGAGGGCCTCCACAACGCCCCTGTCAAATACAATATCAGAATACGCTACTATGAAGGGGGCATCCATCTCCCCTTCTGCGCACATAAGGGATTCCAGTATGTTGTTGTTTTCATAGTCCTCGTTATGGCAGTACCTGAGGCCTGGGTAGCTTATGGCCTCTTTTTTATAGCCCCTTATAACGACAATGTTCTTTATCCCGCACGCCCTGAAGGTTTCTATTGCTTTCTGAAGGATGGTCTTGCCCCCAATCCTGAGCATGCATTTGGGCTTCTCGCTTGTGAGCGTTCCAAGCCTTGAGCCGGGCCCTGCAGCGATTATTATTGCCTTCAGATTTTCAGGCCTCTCCAGCTTCTTGTATTTCTTTGCATAATCAGAAAGTATATCAGCGGCAAGCTCCCTGACATTCCGGTCCTTTTTCATGCCCTCCAGTTTCAGCTGGGACCAGACCTCCTGTTCAACCAGAATGTTCCTCTGGACCCTCATTTTTCCACCAAAATATATATTAAAACTTGTATATATTTATACATACTCATTTATATATTTTTCCCCTCCGAAAGCTTTATATATTAGTTACTTAATAGTAATGATATGACCGTGATAAGGGACTACCAGGATGCAGATGAATTCTTCAGGGAAGTAATAGAAAGGGACAGGCAGGGAAATAGGAATTTGCAAAACTTTCGGAATTTTTACAATCATTCAGAAGGGGTCAGTAATGTTGCATACTCAAGGGCATGCATGCTTTCGGACAGGGGAAGGGAAAACGATACAAACCTTGTCAGGATATCAGGGCTCCTGCACGACATAGGCAAGGCGGTTGTTACACCTGAATCAAGGAAGAAGGACCCTGACCTTATTTTTGATTCCATCCATGGCTATGAATACCTGATGGGGAAGGGGCTTTCTGGAATTGCCAGGACCATATTTCCAAGCTTTAGTCTTAAGGAATTGATGGAGCTGTGTCCGGATATCTTTCCTGAATATGCCGGGGGTAGAACTGAACCGCTTGAACCCGTTACCTGGGAGCAGAGGCTTGTTGTCTATGGTGATGCCCGTGTCAGTGGCAGGGGGGATGAGGTAACCTTTGACCAGAGAATGACGGATATGAGAACAAGATATGCATCAGATTCCCTTCTTGTAAAATCCCTGGATATGGGAGGGGAGCAAAGGATGATAGTGCTTTGTGAAGAGATAGACAGTTTAGTGCAATAGCTACTGGTTCTGGATTCTGTCTTGTCCATTTAAAACGGTTCTCAGTTAGTTGAAAAATCTGTATTTAAATAGCGTATAAACGGCTATAATTCCGTCTTTCCATATTATTTTTTTGCCTTCTTCAAATTTCCTGCAGCTATAGTTAATTGGGATTTCGATAATCCTGTACCCCTTCTTTATTATTTTTGCAGTTATCTCCGGCTCTATATCAAAGCGGTTCGATTTCAGATTCAGGCCCTTGACAACATCTCTGGTCATCATTTTATAGCAGGTTTCCATGTCGGTAATTTTCCTGTTATACAGAATCTTGGTAATGTAAGAAAGAAGTTTATTCCCGTAATAATGTAATGGAATATTAAAACCAGTAATCCTCCCGAGCAGTCTGGAACCGTAAACCACCTTTGACCTTCTGTCTAAAATCGGCTTTATTAATCTTTTAAAGTCTTCAGGATTGTATTCCAGGTCCCCGTCCTGGATGACCACGATATCTCCTGAAAAATGCTTCAGCCCGGTCCTTACTGCCGCTCCCTTGCCGAGATTTTTTTTGTGCGCAAATGATTTTATATTTTTGTATTCCCTCTTCAGACTCTCTATTATTTCCTGTGTATTGTTTCGGCTTGCATCATCAACTATTATCAGTTCCTTGGAGACCCCTCCCAGATCCACTCTTTGTACCCTTTCAATAATCTTTTCCAGGGTCTTTTCTTCATTATATATAGGCACTATAACAGATAACAAATGTTTTTTCTGCATATTGCACACCTTTAAGGAGATTAAACTTATATAATGGTTTATGAATATAAACTTTATGAAACTGAGATACAAGAACGATAAGGTTTTACTGGGACTTCTCTGCATTTTCTTTCTTGTAGTCTATATGTTCAGTTATCCCCAGCATGCCTTTTATGGCGATGAAAACAGCTACCTGATATTAGGCCAGAAAATACTTGAGGGAAGATACATCCATGGTATATTTGACAGAGCCCCGATGCTGCCCCTGATGGTTTCTGTACCCTATGCAATTGGTCTTGATACTTTCCAGATCAAGTTTATTTTGCCGCTGATAATAGGTCTCCTTTTCATATATTCAACGTTCCTTCTGGCAAAAAGAATATGCAAAAGACCTTTCATACCAGTAATGATAGTTTTGTCATTCCCCTTTTTCTGGCAGTGGGCTCCATTCGTACTGGTGGACGTACTTCTTGGTGTATTCTCCACGCTCTCTGCACTCTATCTTTACAAGGGAATAGAGGATGATAGGAGATACCTTACCTATTCCATACTCTTCCTTTCCCTAGCAATACTGACCAAGATTTCCGCTATTGTCTTGATACCTGCCTTTCTCCTCTACCTTATCATTAGGAAAAGGCTCTACATACTAAAGGACAGATATTTCCTAAGGGGCCTTGCATTCTTCCTTGTTATTCTAATCCCTGTAACCGTCCTCACCTTCCTTTCCTCCGGAACCCTTGGCTTCAGGTTCATGTCGATCAGCAGCTATTTCCGCATACCGCTTTATTACCTCCTGAACTTTGCCCTAGTCCCCTGGAGCCTCCTGTTCCTTTACGGTGCATACAAAACCCTGAGAGATAGGAATGACAACAGCTACATCTTTTCCCTAACTGTCTTCCTTATAATCTTTGCACTCTTCAATCTGCTCGTATGGAAGGAGATGCGCTTCCTGATATTCTCCCTCCCCTTATTCGCAGTGGTTGCAGAGAAGAGCCTATCAAACCTCAGCAGAAAAACTGCCTATGCCTTGGCATCCATATTCTTTGCTGCTGGTTTTATATTTTCCATGCTATTGCTTAATACGGTCTCATATGTCACATGGGGGGGAGATATACTCATAAGGGAGATGCTCGCATTGCCGGAGAATTCCAGTATTGTTTACGATGCATGCATACCTTACAACAAGGATATTAGAAGTCATGCAGTGGAGATGCCCATTAATGCTACTGGAGAATGGATAACAAACAGCAGTGCAGATTATATTTTCCTTTCCTTATACGGCGAGCTGAAGAGAGAACCTAACATGAGCTATTACAAACCGATGCTGGGACCCATAGACATATCATTCCTTGAGACAGGCGATCCAAAATGGATACTGACCTGGTGGCCTGGATATAAATTTAACAGCGAATTATACCAATGGGTAAACTCCAATCTTCCTGTC
>JAUXAV010000194.1 GCA_030619735.1 Candidatus Aenigmatarchaeota archaeon
CGCATGAAAAGCCCGTGTGACAAAATCGGCACACTATGACTCCCTAGGGAGATAAAGAATGTCAGACTATAGGGAAATCCCGATAGGAATCGGGACTCCTACCTTAATCTGAATCGAAATTACGCGGACTAAAAATTTCGCTTCTTCTCATTTCTAATAGGGGAAAAAGAGCAGGAACCGTGCCACAGGGCCTAGATCTTTAGTATCAGCCGGGAGCGATCAACAATAGATGTTGACACAACACCGGCAAGAGAAAAGAAAGCTTGACATTATACTTTCTATGATTATGATGGTATGTTATAATACTAACAAGGAGGGATTAAGCTTATGAATAAGAAAAGATGCTGTGATTGCGGAGAAACTTACAATGAGGAGTTCTTTGATTTGGAAGGCAAGGGTACCAGTCGCCGGAGGCCATTTTGTACTATTTGTCATCAGACTAGAAGGGACAAGCGAAAGTCCGTTGATAGATGGCTGGAAAAGGCTAGGTGGACTTTAACCCATCATATGAAATCATTAAAGAGAACCAGGGACGAGCTTATCAAAATTTTTGGGTGGGACGTTCGGAAGATGGCCGGGGATTGCGAACATGCCTTTAAATACACGTGCGACTATTGCGGTACTAAATTCGATGATATGGTTCACGGTATGGCCGATATTACGCTCGATATTGTCAATATTAAGGCAGCCCCTTTCTACAACGTAAACACCAGGTGGGTATGTAATGTTTGCAACGCCAGAAAAAAAAGGATGTCTACCGGCGAGTGGGGCCGATATTTACAATATGTTACCTCGTGGAAGGCCCAACAAAGGAAGCTTGAGAAAAATCCACTTTTAGCATTACCCATGTTTGAGTGGGCAGAAAGGAGGTAAGTTATTATGAAGAAACAAGCATTTAATTTAACAGGGATTGACCCTAAGTTTTGGAGGGAGTTCAAGGCAGCTTGCGCCTATTATGGTATTTCAATTAGAGGTACTTTTCTCAAACACGCTCAGAATATTATTGATGATTACCTGGCTAAAATGAAGGAGTTATTCCTTATAGAAAAGGCGATCGAGAAGGGGAGGAAAAAGAAATGACAGAATATCCTTACACTTTTGAGAACTGGCCCAGGACAAAGGACAATGAGCCTATCCTTACTTGTAGCGAGCAAGCGATTTATTTCGCACACCTGGCCAGCGATAAACTTGATGTTTGTGAGCTTCTAACCAGACTAAGGAAAAGGGCCTACAATGATATTATGGAACAGAGGTCTAAAGACCACCCCAATTATCAAATGATGATGGATTTAGCTTTTAATGCGCAGCTATACCGTGAGTGCCTAGAGGAGATCACAAGGATTAACGACAGCAAATATGAGCTATAGAAAGGAGGTTTAATATACCATGACGGAGATCTCAAACATTGATGCAATTATTGATTTGATTATGAGGGAGGCCAGGTCAAGAGAAGAAAAGTATCCTGTAAGCCGGATCTCAACTGTTATGTGTGAGGTCAATACTAGAGTAGATCAGCTTATAGACAACCTCACAAAACTTGATAATAAGGAGGAAAAGGAGGGCAGACAACGCGCCTGGTCTAAAGGCATGTAGCGTTATCAACTTTTTAAACGGAGGTTAGAAGGTGAAGATAATTATTAAAGGAGATCAAGTAACGATAGCGGATGATACAGGGGTAATTTTAATTATGACAACCGAGCAGTTGTTTCAGATTTTGAGAACCCTTAACGCCGCTACCAATGCCGGCGGAGGTTTCTTCTTTGAAGTATTAGAGTTTACCGTTTGAAAGGAGGTTCATCGATGAGAACAAAGGATCAAATAATGATTCACATGAGCAAGATAATGGAGAGACTACCAAAGGAAGGCCGGATCATGGTCGACCATGAGCACCTTTTTCTTGAGGTATGGATAGATATTCGGGATATACTGAACTCTAAATCAGATAACTTAAAGGCAGCCGAGATTGATAATGATACAGTGAAGTTGATTCATTCTGATAAAGAGTAAAAACGTCCGCAAACCCCGATGAAATGCCCGTGTGACACTTTTTGGCACACGGGTATTTTTATCCCGGTTCTTTCTGAGGATCTCCATAATTAGTGAAGTCTTTTAAGTAACCACCGTTACCCGGGGAAAGACCTTTCTTCTTTTTTTTGGGTACCCTTGCCTTGAA
>JAUXAV010000255.1 GCA_030619735.1 Candidatus Aenigmatarchaeota archaeon
TTGCCATGGCAATCCAGGATTACATTATTAGCAGAGATATTCATGCAATAGGGGGAGGATGAATCAATCATATCGTTTTCCAGATAATACAGTCCCGGAGCGGTTATATTTGTGCAGCCTGTTATTTCTGCTCCAAAAACACAGTCGCTTGTATCAAAGCTCATGCAATCCAGTGAGCAGGCAAGGTCCCCGGAACCATAACCCTGGGTCTGGCAGGTTTCTTCTCCCAGATTGGCTCCGTCGCACACCTCTCCTATAAGGGGGTTCAGCCCCTCTATACCGCAGCAGTCATTCAGAGTGCAGTCTGCAGCACACCCGCTGGAGCATTCGCCGGCGTCACAGGTTCCGTCACCACATACAGGCGGGCATACCCCGCAGTCCGTTTCACAGGTCCCGCATGTTTCATTACCTTCGCAGACATAGTCGCCGCATACAGGCACCGGAGGGAACGGTTCTGAGCAGTCAAGCAGGTAGTCATTCTCCAGTTCATACCCCCTCTTTACAACCTCCCTTTTCACGAAATCTATAAACTCATAGATTTTTTCATTCGCCTCCGGACAGGTGCTGCTCATCCCTATTATTTCATCCACAGCATACCTTATGTCCTGCTTTACATAATAATCATCTTCCTGAAAGGGCTCTGTAAGGTCAAAGGAGATATAGCCGAAAAGGGCCTGCTGGACAAAGAATATCAACCCGACCAGGAATATCATGGTCACAACGAACATCTGCCCCTTCATATCAATTAATTAACCAGGGAAAATAAAAGCTTATTTCTTTCTTCTTAATTTCCTGAAAAGAATATAAATCACAATCAGAATTATTATTACAGCAACAGCAATTGCTATATAGGAACTATCCATTTCCCTGGGCTTCTCAAAATTCAGGACAATATCCTCACTTATCTGGTTCTTCTCAATCCCGGGCCCTATATAGTCTATGACCAGCTGACCGGAGCCATTATAGACAATAGGGAAGTCAAATGTGGTATGCTTGTTGGCCTTCAGGTTGGTCAGGTAATCAATGCCTATGCTATTGCCATCTATAATGAGCTTTGCCTCAAGTGACTTGGCTTCCGAGGTTCCCTTGTTCGCCACCTCAATCCTGAGCTTCTCCCTTTCATAGTTTGCCTCTATGTCTATAACATCCAGGTTTATTGTTCCCTTTACAGGAATCCCTATATCAAAGATGGTTTGCTTTTCCGTATTGCTCTCGTCCCTGTAATCTATGGTAAGGCTTGTTATATAGGTCTTGTAATCAGATGATATGTCAATATTTATCTCAAAATTCCCCTCCGTTTCTTCGCCAGGATTAAGTTCCCCTATATATACAGTGCCCTTTGACAGGACAGGGACCAGGTAGGAGGAGGATGAGTTAAGGTTCACCTCCATGTAGATTGCCTTCCCTGTCCCCACATTCTTTATCTTTGCGTTTATATCTACCATACTCCCGGGCTCTATATCCCTGGGGCTGACCTGGACATCCGTCAGGATGAGCTTGGGGTCCCCTCTCACACTGACAGGAATCATC
>JAUXAV010000291.1 GCA_030619735.1 Candidatus Aenigmatarchaeota archaeon
AGCCCAGTCCGGCCCCACGCCATACCGCATGTGGAGGACCTGTAGTCCTATAGATATACAGTCCCTGTAGACGTCTGAGTTCACCTCGTAAGGGGAACCAGGTAGTTCTTTGAGCTTCACAATTCTCCGATGTAGCCACAAGGGGACTCGAGCACCAGCTGTCACAGATTCCCCACGCTCATCACTTGCTTCCTTGAATGGCTGCGCATTTATCAGTTCTTCAAGAGAAGCGGCGGCATCAAAGGGGGCTTCTAGTTCCCAGTCAGGAGTCTTCTTCTTTTTATCCTTGTTGTTGGGCATCCTGCCACCTCTTATAACTGGCTCTCATTTTGTTAGCAGTCTCCTCGCGTTCGGCAGCAACTTCCTCGGCTGCCTTCCTTTTAAGCCCAAAGTAGACGCGGGTAAAGTCAAGGGTTGGGAAATCATCCATAACTTCAGCAGCCATGTGGCACCTAAAACAGAGCCAGAGGCCCACGCTTGGATCGTCTTCATCCCAATGATGGTAGCTCTTAGCAGGCCGGTCTCCGCACAGTTCGCACCTGTCTGGTCGGGGCCTCTTGCTCAAGTTGCGGACAATAGTCTTCTTACCATCCACTACAGTAACTGTTGCGCTATGCTCGGAGTACTTCCTCATACTGGTACTCTTCTTCTCCGGATACATACAATAGTATATGGTTACGTCTGACACACCAAACATATAGCCGATGTCTCTGAATGAGAAGCCTAAGGTTCTTAGTTTGGGCACGAAGCCCCTTTGTGCGTCCGTAAGCTTCCTCCTTACCATAGCTCCTAATATAATAGTAAAATGGTGGCCTATTATTTAATAGGTTAGCATGCTAGCGAAGATAGCATTACTAACATAGTTAGTGCGCCAGCGAGACACGATGTAGTCAGGCATCTTACGCGTATTAAGTAATAGGTTACCATTATTTTATACTACACCCTCCTATAATTATAAGTAACTACCCCTGGTCGCTGTTGGTGCCAAATGCCAACTCCCCCCACCACTTCTTTCCTATCACATACACCCCTGCAGAGCCGCCAGGCCTTCCTACACCTCGTCTATGTGTTCTGACCGTTTTTGCTCCCGGTCTCCACTCCAAATAACCCTTCTTGGCCCAGCGAGACAACCAGTTTGCCGCAGAATGCTCCTTCACTCCTATAGCCTTGGCTAGCTCTTTCGGAGTAATGTGCCCCCTTCTTTCAATGAGCTCAAATGCCTCGTAGTTGATATAAACTCTTGGCATCTAGCACTTGGTCTTCTCATACATCCTAGTGCAGTAATCGCACTCCTCACCA
>JAUXAV010000173.1 GCA_030619735.1 Candidatus Aenigmatarchaeota archaeon
CTCGAGCTAACCTTTAAGCATGCCCTCCCCAAGGAAATAGAGATGCTAAGGGTAGCTGATAAGATTGAGCTAGTGAAGCGTTAGGGAGGTAAAGGTGAAAGTCTTACTCATGGACCTAGATGTTATTAGAGAAAGGCGCCCGTTCCCTAACCTGGCGCTGATGAAGCTCTCAGCCTACCACAGGGCGAAGGGTGACCAGGTGTTTCTCAACTTCCCGCTTCAGCCTGTGGATATCGCCTATGCTTCCTGTGTCTTTACCTGGAATGCTAGGCGAAGGAATGGGCTTTCTCCGGATATTATTTTTGGTGGCTCGGGCATTGACTTAAAGGCAGAGCTGCCGCCGGAAGTAGAGCACATCATGCCTGATTATAGCTTGTATCCGAATATGGATTTCAGTCTGGGGTTCACCTCGAGGGGCTGCATCAGGAGGTGCCCCTGGTGTATCGTGCCGTTAAAGGAAGGAGGAATAAAACCAGTCGCTGGAATCTACGAGTTCTGGGATAGGCGCCACAGGAAGATAATGCTACTAGATAATAATTTGCTGGCTTCACCGAATTGGCGCATAACTATGGAGGATTTAATAGCCGAGGGGCTTGAGGTTGATTTTAGGCAAGGCTTAGACATAAGGCTTGTGAATGAGGACGTCGCTGGCTATCTCAAACGGGTGAAGGCAAGCCAATTTAGCTTTGGCAAAAAGAAAAGGAGAATATTGCGTTTCGCCTTTGACGATATCGCCTATGAAAGGGCTGTAAGAAGGGGGATTGAACTTTTATTAGATAACGGGATACCCCCCAGGAGATTGTCCTTTTATGTTCTTCATGGGTTTGGCGATGATGATACTACTCTCAAGAGGATGGAGATTCTATGGTCTTACAATGTGGATGTTTACCCGATGGTCTACAAGGGAGTTGACGGCAAGGAACCAGCTAGGAGAATAATGAAGGTTGACGATATCTTTTGGCATGGAACACGGCGAAACATAAATAAATTCCTGCGGCTAGTAGGGAGGCTGCCAGAATAGCTCAAGGAGGCTGAATATGAATGAGGAAGAAGTGGTTTTCGTCACTGAGGATAAGGGACTAAGAAAGACAGGGAAGGTCGATCAGACTGACGTGGAAATCCTTAAGTCGGTGAAGACAGGGGAAGGGCTCATAACCATAAAGAGCAAGGAGCAGTTGATAGCTATGGCAAAAGCTGCCAGCGATACCTTTGATTATTTCCGTGAGCAGGTGCGGAATAAGATGACCAAGGAGCAGGCGGAGTTTGTTAGAAGACTCAGAGTAGATAAGGGGTATTCGTGGCGTGCTGTCGCCCGCCAGTGTTATAATCAGAATTGGAAGGGGTGGGAGAGGTGGGACCCCCCCTCAAACCAAATTATGGGCATGGCTCTCTGCGAGAGGGCGGCACTGATGTATGGCGAGAACTATAAGGAGGAACCTTGGAATTGAACGGAAGAGACTATACCATCAAATTTAATGGCTTAGAACTCGGCGTTTTGACCGGAGTAATCATGCAGTTGGATGATAGAACGCAGCAGGCTTTGAAGAGTGTCTGGGAGCAGCTAATAGCTCTTAAGAAGCAGGCAGAGGAGGAGGCTGGGGTAAAGAAGGAAATAATTCCTGGTGGGCTGTTAAAGCTTACCGATAAATATGGCAATGAAATAATCAGAGAGCCTTATCCTTTTGAGATTGAGGGAAATTGAGCCATGAGAAAAGAGAAGCCCACCTAGCAGGAGCGAGCCAGGTAAATAGAGTAACCCTGAACCCAAGAGCGAGCCACATTTCTGGAGAAACCCACAAGACTCGAGCGATTCAGTGGCAGCCGCCAATTACCTATTGTGCTTTTCACAGCGGCTGCCGCTAACGCTTAATAGTTGGCCATCACAGTAGAGCTTTAGGAGCTCGCAGTTATTTTCGCAATCCTGACAGTGAGCTATCTCGGTTCTATGATTAGACTCCAGGATAGCCTCGCCCCTAAATTTTGTAGCGCGTCCATTCATATTCTCTTTTATAAGTACTGCTATACCTATCGCCCCCATGTAGCTACAATTTTCGGGAACTAACACCCGGTACCCCAGGGCATCCTCAAAGCACTTGACAATTGCCTGATTTTGTGCTACCGCCCCCTGGAAGACAATCGGCGGTACCAACTTCTTACCTTTAGCCAGGACAGCCAGGTAGTTACCTACCAGGGCTTCACAAACCCCCCTCAAGATATCGCTCGTAGGTCTGCCCTTACTTAGCTGGGAGACGGCGGCGCTCTGGCAGAAGATCCCACACTTGCCGGGCAGGACCGCTGGGTCTTTGCTCTGTAGGGCAATCTCACCAACATCCTCAATTTGAACTCCGAGCCTGCTAGCGATGGTTTCAATCATAGAGCCGGTACCGCCGCCGCAATCACGGTTCATCTGGAAGCCGGCTAGGAGCGCATCCTTGACTAGCATGAGCTTACTATCCTCGCCTCCGATATCCAATATAGTCT
>JAUXAV010000301.1 GCA_030619735.1 Candidatus Aenigmatarchaeota archaeon
ATCGGACCTCTCCTCTTGTGTTTCTTGCTTTATCTCTATCTTGGTCAAACCGTGCTTCCTCCCCCAGTCCACATACTCACGCCACTCCTTCACCTTTTCACGCAGTTCCTCTATGTTGTGAGCAGTAGCACCGCAGTATACACCTCCAAACATAGGGGGATTCGGGTAGGGTCTTATGGTCATTTCGTAGTTTATGCGGTAATAACGCTTGTCCCCGTCAGTTTCTACATTGAAGTAAAAGAAGGCGCTGCTCTTCTCCTTATCCAGTTCCCAGAATTCCTCTTCAAAGGTCATCTGTTTCATCTCTTTCCTCCTTGAAATCTCCGTCAAAGAGCAGCTTCGGTTGAGGGAGCTGGTAATCATTGTCCACGAAAACCGCATCTTCATTGGCCAGGAAGAGGTGTAGCATCTTCCCGTCAACCGCGACCAGCTCGTTAATGCCGTATCCCCGCCTCCCGTCAGTGTCCGATAGGGTCAGACTGTAGCACTCAACCCCGTAGTCCTCGAATTTATGGATACCTTCTACTATGTAAGGTTTCTCCTCGGCAAAGGGCACCCTTATATCAGCGCCCGAGGGGTTAAAGGAGCTGTAGTTGGTGCGGACGACCTGCCCTATCTGGACTAGCTTGGTGAAGGGTGGACCGCTAGGATGCCGAAGCATATCCTGTGTCACCCTGTAGCCGTTCAAGTCAGCGACATAGGAACTTCGCAACTTGCGTGGCGATATTTTTTTCCTAGCGGCTGCCGCTTCAGCTGTTCTCTGCTCCGGGTCAAACTGGAAACACTCACTGAAGTCCGGAGGCTCCCTTTTGGATTCCTCGGCAAAGGCTAGTTTTTGCTGTGTCACTTCATCACCCCTCTTCTACTACTATTCTTTTGAAGACGGGAAATCGAAGTTTCCCGTCTGGTCCCAGCTCGAAGTAGACTACCTCGACCTGGACTGCCGGCTTACACCAGAACTTAACTTTGTCCCTGGGGGGGTCGTAAAAAGGACATTGCCACTTTAAGTGGCTGAATACAGCCAGCAGGATCTCGCGCGTCCGCCGGTCGAAGCCGGTCCCGCAGTTGCCGACATGAACCCACTTGTCTTCTCTCAACTCCCCCAGGATGAGGGACCCGAAAGTGTCCAGTCGGTCTCCGCTCCCCTCGGTAAGACCGCAGACATAGAAGGGTTCATCTATCCAATGCTTGATTTTCTTCCACCAAGCCACTCTTTTACCGGGCACATAAGTCCCAGTCAGGCGTTTG
>JAUXAV010000190.1 GCA_030619735.1 Candidatus Aenigmatarchaeota archaeon
CCCAGCAGCAGCCCCGGCAGCTTCAGGCAAACCAGAAGAAAAGAAGGAAGAGAAAAAGGCAGAAGAGGAAGAGAAAAAGGCAGAGGAAGCAGTGGAAGGCATCTCAAGCCTCTTCGGATAGATTAGACATATGTCTAATAACCAGGGAAATGCTCAGTTTGGAAAATCAGGGCATGGTTTAGCCTTTGCAGGCCTTCTTCTAATTTCAGTTTTTTCCACTTAAAAAACTTTCCGCTAATTATAAAAGGGGTTTTATGGATACCAAGAAGCTTCTAAGAAAGGTGATAGCAGACGGCCTTGTTCTAGAGGCAACGCATTTCCCAGAGCTTGGCCTTCCGGACACGCCCAACCTAAAGAACGGAAAGGTCAGGGACAACTACTTCCTTGGGGACGAACTGCTTATCGTAACCACGGATAGGGTATCTGCCTTTGATGTAAATATGAGGCAGGGCCTGCCTTTCAAGGGCTATGTCCTGGCTGAGCAGACCGCACATATGTTCAAATTTGTAGGGGACCTTGGAGTCAGGCATCACCTTAAGGAAAGAATGACACCCGTATGCTTCAAGACAATAAGGGCAGAGCCCGGAAAGATAGAATGGGTCTTCAGGAGGCACCTTTACGGCTCTGCCTGGAGGGATGTCAGGGACGGGAAGTTCGCAGAAAAATACGGTTTTGAGATAAAGCCCGATATGGTGGTGGACGGGAAGATAAGAAAGGGATGTAGGCTGGAGCAGACCATATGCACCCCCACCACAAAGGCAGAGGAGGGTCATGACATACCACTTACAGAGGAGAAGGCGACTGAGCTTTATGGAAAGAGCCCAGCTGAATATGATGATGTAGAAACAAAATACAGGGCGCTTTTTGACAGGGTATATGATTACATGCAGAATAGGGGCATAATAGTCCCTGACACCAAATTTGAGGAGGGCTTTGTAGATGACGAGCCCATACTTATTGATGAAATATTCACCTCTGACTCAAGCAGGTTCTGGCCTGCAGAGACCTATATAGCAAAGCTGCACTCTGGAGAGGACCAGATAGCCATGGACAAGGAATATCTCAGGCAGTGGCTCATTAACTCAGGATTCAAGAATCAGGGCGTGGACCTGCCTGTCCCTGTCCGGGTCAAGACAATGATGGGGTACCTGAACGCTCTCAAGAGGATGACAAGCAAGACAGGGAACCAGTTGAACAGGGAGCTCAACCAATACTATGAGATGATGAAGGATGCTGGCGGGCCCGAGATGATGATATACCAAATCCTTCTTGACAGGGGCATGATAAGTGGCTGCTGCGCTGTTATCCTGGCAGGCTCAGGGAGCGATCTTGATTATGGGAAGAAGGAAACAAAAAGGCTCTTTAAAACCCTAGAGGAGCTCAAGGTCCCGCACTCCTCTGCTGTGGTTTCAGGACACAAGGACCCTGACAGGCTTGTCAAGCTTGTGAAGTGGGCGGACAAATATCCTGGGGATATGGTCTTTATTGACCTGACAGGGATGTCCAATGGAAAGGGCCCCACAACCGCAGGGGGCCTTACATCAAGGCCTGTTCTTTTCTGCCACTCCTCAGAAGAGGACCCCAATGGAACTGATTTATATTCCAGTATTAATGTTCCCAGGGGAGTTCCTCTCGGAGTTTATAACGGAGGGATAAACACAGCCCTGGCAGCTGCGCAGATTCTTGGCATAAAACACCCTGAACTCCTAGAGAATGTCAATAAATACAAGGCAGGCCAGAGGGCCAGGGGAGTTGAAGACTCCATGAAATTTGGTGGGTCCTATAGACCCGGGTGATTTCTATGCCTTCCCAGATACCTACTGAGGAGCTGGATAGGGCTTTTAAGGAAATAAAGCGTTTTGAGGGCTACCTCCCCCCTTCTGCAGTAAGGTATCTTGAGAAGGATGTAATAGGATATTTGTCGCCAGATGCAATCCATAGCTACTCCCTGGAGGTTCTGAGAACATATGCGCATGTCCTGGGCGAAAAGGGCAAAATACCAAGGGAGGTGGCAGAGGAGATAACGCAGAAGGTCAGAAGGGAGAATGTCCCCTTTCTGGATTCCAGGGATTGGGAAAACAGGATACATCACGATGTCAGGGCTATGGTAAGGAATGCCCAGGAAAAACTCAGCGATAGGGCAAGGTCCTTTGCTTATCCAGGAATGACAAGCTATGATGTTTTGAACACTGCCCAGAGCCTTGCCCTGAAGGATGCCGCCTTTGAACTTATGATACCAAAATCCCTGAAG
>JAUXAV010000342.1 GCA_030619735.1 Candidatus Aenigmatarchaeota archaeon
GGGGCGCAATGATATGAATGTGCCCCGACACATGGGCATTCACTGGGTAGTGAAAGACCCTGAGGGAGTAGTAGTCGAGGATTATGAGGACTGGGCATCGTTCCTCGGGATAAAAATAGAGCTTGACCCCGATGATACCCATGAGTTTATTGGCGGGCGGTTTGACCTAGATAAAGAGGGGACATATACCATAGCTGTCAACTTGCTAATGAACCCCGATAGCCCCATTACGGTTGATAGCTACGAAGGAGACCTGTGCACCACTACCCTTGAAGTTCCCCCCGAATTTGAGCTTATCCAGCACACCGTCTATCCCTACGCCTATATCTACGACGGCGATGTTGAAGTAACCACTGCCACTTTTAAGACAGACCCCTTCACGCCGGCAGCTTGGATGGGAGATACCTTCGCCAGCAAGCTAGAGGAGGAGGTCAGAGCGAAAGGCGGTCGCCCCATTGAGGTAAAGGTTTATGTTGATACTACGCCGCTTTTCTGGACGAACTTCAGGATTGAGGTCGTTGGGACACCGCTCGGAGCTGAGGTAGCATCTGGAATAGCCGTCGGCATCCCCCTGTGGCTAGCCATTATACTTGTCGCTCTAGCTATAATCGCCGTCATAGTAGTGTTAACCTTGGCAATTACTACTATCATGGACCGGCTCCAGCATAAGCCAGGACTAGAGGATGTGAAGCCGGGCTGGGGTAAAGAGACCCTAATGTTAACTATCCACGACTCTGAGGAGTATTGGGAACGCTCCTTGACACCCGCGGAGACCCTAGATGGTATGTCAGAAGATGAGCTGCGGGACTACCTTGACCAAATAGCTGAGGAGGAAGTAAAGCCAGCTCTCCCAGCCTGGCTGCCATGGGCTATCGTTGGTGGGATAGTCGTAGTCGGAGGTGGAGTAGCAGCAATAGCTTTGGCAAGACCGAGGGAGTAGCCTTGATAACCAAAGAGGAATGGAACCGAGTTTTTGAGTTTACCATGCCTATAATCTCCATAGGCATTGGTGTTCTTTCTCTGATACCTTTAGCGATA
>JAUXAV010000343.1 GCA_030619735.1 Candidatus Aenigmatarchaeota archaeon
GCAGAGGAAGCAGGGACGGAATCTGTCCTTACACATAGCTGTTAAAGGCTGGTCATCAATAAGCTCCGCAAGACTTCCGTCATGTGGCCCCCAGAGCCGATAAGGGTTAATCTCGGTAAAGCCTCTGGAGACCTTGATGCCCTGGCCACAGACCGGGCGGGTGGTTAGTGGGAACGGCATCCGGTCGCAGGGTGAGCTGATGTGTTCCCCACAGAGATAAAGACCGCCAACCTTGCGGTACCCACAGCCCCGGATTGGTTCAATCATGGTTTGCCTCCTTTATTATGGCTTCAGCCTCTTTTACAGCTTGTTCGGTATCAAACAAGCTCTCTTGAGCTGCGACATGAGCTAACCGTAGAGGCGTGAACTGACGATGCTTTTTAATGGTATCATCCAGAGTGAGGGAGGTATATTTCTCAGTGGTAGTAATGTTGGCGTGGCCCATAATCTGCTGAAGGGAACGAAGGTCGCCTCCACTTACTAGGTACCCCTTGCCGAAGGCATGCCGCAGGCGGTGGCCGCCAAGTTTCGGGCCATAAATGCCAGCCTCCCCCATACAGGCGCGGACAATCCTGTAAACGCCGTGCCTACCCAGAGGCCCTTTATGACCATTAAAAACATACTCACTCTTATCAGTAATCAGAGCGAGCAGTAGTCTCCTTGTCTCCTCACTGATGGGAATCTCCCGCTCACCAGTCTTGCCCCTCACCGTTATTGTGCTTTCCTTGATGTCCTGCTTTCGGAGCCCGGCGGCTTCGCTCGTTCGTATGCCAGTATCTATGAGGAGTGTCAACAGGGCATTATCTCTGAGACTCGATGAGGACGATGCTAAAAGCCGCATCATTTCGCCTGGCTCTAAGGTAGCCATGACCTTCTTCGGGCAGCGTGGCGGGTCCACTTTCGTCATTGGGTTGGGAAGCTTATAGCGTTGGCTGAGGAATTTGAAGAAAGCCCTGAGTGCCCTGAATTGAGCATGTCGTGTCTCCGGTGCTCCCTTGATAGTGGCCAGATACTCCTCGATAGGCCCGGGCTTTT
>JAUXAV010000313.1 GCA_030619735.1 Candidatus Aenigmatarchaeota archaeon
ATAAATGTAACCATAGCTGCTAGTGCGAGTTGTCCGAATTGTAAATAATCCATATCATCATCTCCTTATAACTTTATTGTCTTCTTCCAATCCCCTTTTTCTTTATTTACTTTAGTCCAATTAGAAGTTCCCTTATCTACTTCAGTAAAATCAGAAGTTTCCTTGGTTATTTCAGCCCAATCCCCCCATCTATGAACTGCCTCTCCTGAATAAGTAAATAGTCCACTTCCTGCATATAAATAACAACGTGTATATACTTGGGTAGCACTACCGGAATAGGCAAATTCTCCAATCCCAACATAGGATAACCCTAAACTATAAAGACCTACTCCGCTAAAGTTATAAGTCCCACTACCTACATAAGCGAAGCCAATTGTTACTATAGCTACACCCGAATAGGTGAGCTCTCCACCACCCGCATAAGCAAATCCTATTGTAGTTATTGCATTACCTGAATATGTTAATAAACCACTACCTGTATAAGCAAAACCAATGGAGTATATTCCTGTACCACTGAATACGAGATTACCACTACCTGCATATTCCCAAGCAGATATTTCACAATAATAACTTCCCGAACCAGAAAAAGTTAATGAGCCAGTACCTACATATTCAAATGTTCTTTCCTCACTCCCATAAGTTAGAAGTGAGTCCCATAATGTATTATATGTCCCTTTCAACCAAGCGGCAGTTCGTGGAGTACTTGAAAATCTGAGTTCGTCCATAATTCCATCAAGTGCGTAGTTTGGACTAGCAGAAGTAGCACCAATAAAAATATCTGCAAAAGTACCATCTTGAATAGTCCCGAGAGTATCTCCTGTATCTTCTGTTGTATCTAAATATACCTTTAATGCTGCACTATGTGTATGAACCCCAGCAACATAATACCAAGTTCCAGCAATCACTGTATTTGCACTGATTACTGTTTTAGCACCACCATTAGCAGCTTCTCCCCAAAAATGAATTTCGTTATAATTTCTCACTTCCAAAGAAACTCTATCTTCATTTTCTATATTAGTCTTATATGCTATCCTCTGCCAATTATAGTCTAAAGTATCAAGCTTTATAATTGCCTCGATAGTCAGGTCATCAGGCATTACATCCAAGAGAGTCGCATTATTTATATAATCAGCATCAAAGTGCTGTCCTTGCCCTACTTTTCCCGCTGCTTCTGCTGGTTCACCCGCACCTTTCTTCGT
>JAUXAV010000270.1 GCA_030619735.1 Candidatus Aenigmatarchaeota archaeon
ACCCTTTTAGCTACCTTTACCATTGATAACCCCCTTCAGTTATTAGGCTCGGCTTTGATATTGATATTCAATTATTAAAGTGCTGTCCGGTATTACTATTATACTCTTCGCAGTAGAGTAAAGCTAGTCTTTATAGCTATATCTACATTATATTTGGGCTATTTTACAATGTCAAGTTTTTCAATTATGAGATAAAATTGAAGCTAAAATTGAATTAAAAAAGCCATAAAATTGAAGCAAAAAAAGAGCCTAGCTCATTGGCTAGGCTTTGCCTTTAAGTGTCGCCCTTCTTTCGTGGTAGGCGTGAGGTCATAGGTGCTACAGGTCAACTTTGAGCCTTGAGGGGTCTAGATTTGGATTGTAGAGTGTCGGGGTCAGCGGTTTCTACTTCAATCTGTAATACCTACGCATAGGCTTGTGCTCCCACCCCTGAAACTGGGGGGAGTCCGACTCCTCCTCCCTCCCTGAGAACTCAATCCTACCTTCCCTGGCTAACATCTGGACTGACATCTCAAAGCTATGATAGCGGGGTTTGTGATACCGGTATCGCCGCCCTTTCTCTTGAGCTATCCGGTCCAGCTCCGCTTTATATGCTCGGTGCATTGAGGAAATGTAATCCTCACCCTTGGCGGTCAGGTGGCCAATGATAAACCCGCTCACTGAAAGGGGATGGTGATTGCCGCCACGCTGCCTGGTTACTTTTAGCTCTTCTACCATTAGTCCGTTCTCCCTATCTCGTCTATTAGAATACCGTCAAGGTGATTGAGTTCGTGTTCGAGCTCCTGAGCAGTTAGTCCTCTGCCCTTGAAGGTGCGTTGCTCGCCATCGAGGTTCAGTCCGCTGAGTTTGACAATCTTGTGCCTCTGGACTTTGAATACCCTGCCAGGGATGCTGAGACAACTCTCATTCAATATGACTTTACCCTTAGCGTAGACGAGCTCCGGATTGATTACTACCACATAGTCAGGTGCGTCAGAGTAGGGATTAGGGCGATAAACGAACATTCGCACCAGCTTGCCTATTTGGGGGGCAGCAATACCGATGGCCATAAGCCCATTATACGTCTCCCCCATCATCTCTATCAGCGTCTCAGCGATAGCCTTGACCTTAGAAGTTATTTTCTCAATGGGTTTGCTCTCCAGTCGGAGGGTTCTATTTGGGATTGTCAGTAGCTTTGGCATTCTTCTCCTTCCACAGCTCGTCATACCACTTCCTCTGCTCCTCATCACTAAACTGGATATAGCCGGCAGTGGTGGCTATTGAAGCATGCCCCAGTTGTTGCTGGAGCCGGATAAGGTCAGCATAGTTGCCTTTGGTTACCCTGACACTATGGACAGCCAGGCTGTGTCTCAGGTGATGAGGGTGTGGGTGTCTGCGTTTCGATACCAGGGGGTCACCAACCTCAGTTAT